>JAZNJO010000053.1:0-17003 GCA_045578085.1 Acutalibacteraceae bacterium
GGGGTAAAAATAATCGCCATACAATTCATCCTCCATCTTGTAAATTACTGCAAGATAAGGTTATTGCATGGCGATTTTATTTTCCAGAAATCTTATTGGCGGTATTTCAACTGCTTCAAATACTTATCGTACTTAATGGTCTGCCGATACAGGTGGTGAGCATTTACAAAATACCGTGTACTTAAACACTTTCGCTCTTCTTCGTACTCGTCCTTCGTTGCGAGCACACCAATTCTGTCCCACATTTCCAAATCTATGCCGACGAAAGAAACGATAACCTCTAACGGGTAAGTGTCAAGGTCGTCTGGGTTTGCTTTGATATACTCATATAACTTTTTGGCATCATCGGACACACCGCCGAGTTTGTTCGGTGTGAGCATAAAATCATCGTCTTTGAGTGCCTCAATATATCCTGCCACCCAATCGTCGGAACCGATATATTCATCCATCCTGCGAATAAAGGTACTCTTGCTCATTCCCAAATCCTCAATCGCTTCAACTTGGGTTTTCTCACCCTTCTCGATTTGCCAGTATGCTGCGGCAATGCGAGGGTCAGCGGTTTTTCTGCTATTGCTCAAAAAGTCAAAGTTAGATTGTCCATCCAACCGTTCTATTACCTGTTCTAATGACAGGGTTTGCTTCTTTGCAAAAGAAAGAGTAGCAGAAGAAAGTTCATTCTCTTCAAGAACTCCGCCCTTACCGAAGTAAGTAATAAGTATATCATTTCCCGTTTGGATGATGCGACGGTAAACATCGGCAGCCTCGTTTTTTTGTCCCAGAGCAGAAATATCGGAAACAACGACAACATTGCCCTCGGTCTGCAAGATTTGCTCCAAGTTATGCTTGTGTCTGTTGCGGGAAGTGCAGATATCAACGACTATGTTTTCGATGCCAAGTGCATTTGCAACCTCGGCAGCCTTCTGATACTTCTTTGTCTTTTTTGCTTCATCCATATCTATATGGCACTTATAAGTAATGCAGGCATACACATATTTCATTTTGATGCCCTCCTTTTATGAATCTGTGTCTATTTTAGCACACTTTTATAAAATTGTCAATATATCTGCACAAAGTACTTGACTTTTAAGTTTCTTTGTGTTACAATGCAGATGTGATGATACTTTTAAGAATATCAAAACATCCCAAAAACATATAAAGGAGTTGATTGCATGAGCCTGATTCCAGGCAAGAGATATAGAGCAGAGTTCACCCAATTGCCGTATGGCTTCATCAATGATAATACTGCTCTGCAGACACTTATCAGAGTGAAAGGGCTTCAATATCTTGCAATGTACATCGCCATTCAAGATAGAATGGCAAATCATACGGAAGAAGATTTTACTCTTTCGTATAGCGAGGCAATCGCAGAACCCAAAGCATATCTCCAACAGTATTCTATGGAGGATGCCGACATCAAGGTTTGGCTTGATGATTTGATTGATGCCGAAATCGTGGAGCAGAGAATTTTCGTAAATGCCTATACGGACATCGAAGAAACACGATACTGCATCCCCTCTGTCGCAGACACTCTTGAATTACTTCGTGATTCTTATTTCAGCAAGGTCATCAATCCTTTGAAGATGCCGAAAGCCGATAAGGATAAGTTGAAGGAAAAACAGGCAAAGGTCAGCGAAGTCCGAAAGAGCATCCGCATCAAGAATGCCCAAAAGCGGAATTGCCGCAATGCTCTGACCAAGGAACTCGCAAAACCCGATTGCGATAAATCAGTCGCACAGATTTTGAATGCTCAAATCGAGGACTGCGACCGAGATATTGCGGCACTGTACCGAAAGGCACACACAATTGAAAAGGAAGTGGAACTTCTGATGCAAGGAGGTGGTTTGGTAGATGCAGAATAAGTTCCTTAATGTGTTGTGGTTTTATCCGTCCTATGCACCTGTTCGCCGTCGCAAACTTGATGCCTATTTCGAAGACATCAAAGAAAATGCGACAAATGGTGATGAGTATGCTAACTATGCAGCATTCATCGTTGACATCGTTTGCTTCCGCAAGGATGCCTCTATTACCATTGAGCAGATGGATGAAATCATCACTGGTTACCATTATCCAAGCGATTTCGCAGACCGTCTTCACAAAGAAGTGTCTGCTTTATTGAAATAATAGTTGATTGTACCTGCTTGTAGTTGCCGTACAGTGACTACAAGCAAGGTCTTCAACAACTCCTATATGTGGTCGTCCAACCGCTTACATATCTGGATGATATGTCACCCACCGAGGTGTAAAACACATATTAGGAGGTCATTAGAATGACAAATACAATTAATACTGCCAATCAGAGCAGTGTGTACATCCGAGTTGGCGAAATCTGTCAACTCCTTGACATCTCTGAACCTACCGCCTACAAGGTTATGCATAAACTCAACAAGGAACTTGCTGCGATGGGTTACATCACTCTTGCGGGAAGAACTAACCGTGCCTACTTTATGCAGAAGGTTTGCGGTTATCCTGCGGTAGCGGAAGGAGGTGTCTGATATGGCAAGACCCATTGCAAATGTATCGCACGACGGCAAAAAGTTCCGTGTATCGTATCGGTATACGGACCCCGTTACGGGGAAAGTCAAGAACTCCTGCAAACGAGGCTTCAAACTCAAACGAGAAGCAGAAGACTGGATTGTTGACGAACTGCCTGCACTCATTGCTCGTTTAGAGCAAAAGAGGAAGACCATCGACACTATGACGATGGACGAACTCATTGAGGAGTATTTCAAATATAAGGCTATTACCGCCCGAAAAACTACGATGGGAACAAAGGACAATATCATCCAAAGCAAAATCCTACCTCACTTCAAAGGGAAATTGGTAGTTGATATCGAGCCTATTGATATCATCAACTGGCAAGTGGAAATGTCTAAATCTCTAAAAAAGGTGGTAAAGACAGTTATTAAAAATGGCAAAAAGGAGAAGGAGATAACTTATGAGAAATACTCAAAGACCTATCTTCACACTATCAACAACCAAATAGTGGCCATTTTTAATTATGCCAAAACAATTCGAAAACTGCCAGTTAGCCCTTGTCAAGGTGTGGCAAAAATGGGTTCAAAAAAAGCCCCAGAACGAGAAATCTGGGAACCAGAGGACTTCGAAAAGTTTATCAAAACCCAAGAGCATAAACCGTTATTGTATTATGCCTACCTTACTCTTTTCTGGACTGGTGTTCGTGAAGCGGAATTGTTAGGTGTCAGAAAAAGGGACCTTGATTTGAGAAACGGCATCGTCTATGTCAAAGAAGCATATCACAAAGTTGACGACGAGGTTGATAAGGGTCTAAAAAATGAGGAAAGTTTTCGTGCTGTGAAAATACCTTCTTTCTTGGTTGAAGAACTCAAAGATTTCACTGAAAGTCTTGGCCCGTTGGACCCGAACTCTCGTATTTTCGAAACGAGCAAATCCACCCTGCTGAAACACTTACATGAAGGTGCTGCAAAAGCAGGGGTCAAAGACATCTGTGTACACTGCCTGCGACACAGTTACATCAGTATGTGTGTCTATAACGGCATACCTTACACCACCATTTCTACCCAAGTCGGTCACAGTGAATTCCTTCAGAGTTTGCACTACTCTCACTCTTACAAGAACAGTGGCGATTTTCTCGTCAATGCTTTGGAACAAGTGAAGGGAGGTGCTGCAAATGTCTAAAAAGAACCGTGATAATAAGCGAAGATGGCGAAGCATAACTGTCGGTTTTCGTGTTTCCCCACAAGAGTCAGACACCATCAATATGATGGTGCTGACTTCGGGACTTACCAAGCAAGACTATTGCACAAAACGATTGCTCTGTGAGGACATCATAGTGCATCCCAACATCCGAGTTCAGAAGTATCTTCGTGACTACCTTTTAAGTCTTACCGAAGAACTGAAACGTCTGGAACAGATAGACCAGTCCACAGATGTGCTCGAAAACATCAAATACCTGTTAGAGTTGATTGTAAAACTCTCTCCGACAGACGAAGGGGGTGATGCAAGTGACAGTTGAAGTGAACGGACTGACCTTTGAGGTCGATGATATGCACATTGAGGCAGTCAAGCGAATGGGTATGTTGTGTGTTCACGATGAAACCATCAGGCAGTTCGCAGAAGAAGGTCGTATCAGTAAGAGCGAACCACCTTTCGGAGCCTTCTACTGGGTTGATGACAAAGAACTGGAAGAAATCAGGTCTTGGGAAGCAGAGTACGGTGCCCGTGTCTATATGGTCGTTCGTAGTTACACCGAATACGGTGCGATGGATGCTTACCTGTATGTGAGCAGACACAGAGACGAATGGGATGCTGACCAGCAACTCATAAGGAACGGCGAAACCATCGCCTATGTAATCAATCGGGACGACCCTTTCTGTTCTGAAATTGGCTCAATAGGTATAAGACCGACCCCCGCCAAGGGTCTTGTCAGAACTTGGTAACAAAAAAGTGCTCCGATGAAGAGTCGGAGCACTCACTAACTTTAAAATAGATTAAAAGGAGTTTTATATATGCTTATTTCAAAAAATACTAATACAGATTTGTTTACCGTCAACGGAACTGCGAATGCAAGTGAATGTGGTGTGTTTAATGACCTTTATGATGTAATAGGGCCCCAAAGCAAACAAGAGTTTTGTTCACTTCTCGTTGATGAATACGGAGCCTTTAACTTGTATGATTTTGCCCCAAACATTAGAGAGGATGAGGTTTACAACTTCTTAAATAAGCCTTGCCGTATTTATCGAAACGAACTATCAAATGGTGTCATTACCACTTCGCTGCGAGGCATCACCAACACGGATTTTGTTCACCTGCCAAATACTTCTCTTGTGGATTTAAGAAGGGTTATTCCAGAAGGACAGCAAGTGAAATCCTTTTTGGTGGACACAGCAACAGATAAGATTAAGGGCATACGAATTGTAGAGTTATCGGACAAGACGATATCTCAACTTCTCAAAGATTGGATAACGATGGAAAACAGCGGCATTAGTTCATCAGAAATCTTTGAAACCCTTCAAGAGAAAGTGTACTGCTATTCGTCTGATGTCTTTATGAAAAGGTCAACATATGTTGGAAGGGATGTATCAAGTATGGTGCCCCGCGGTCTCTTCATTTCTCCACCGATTGAATAATCAAATCTGTACCTAAAACTAAAAGATGCTCTGCCGTAAAAAGCAGAGCATCTTGGTTTTTTTGCTGTCATATTGCTGTCAATAGCAAAACGAGAACTGTAAAATCCCTTGAAATCAGGGGTTTTCAGATGTGTAGGATTATTCCCACTCAATGGTGCCCACGGGCTTCGGGGTCAGATCCATCAAAACACGGTTGATGCCCTCTACCTCGGAGGTGATGCGCGCCACAATCTTATGCAGTACCGCATAAGGAATCTCCTCAACGGTAGCGCTCATAGCATCGGTGGTGTTCACGGCACGGATGATGGCGGGCCAGCCCTCATAGCGGCTCTCGTCCTTCACGCCCACGGACTTGATGTCCGGCAAAACCACAAAGTACTGCCACACCTTCTCATTCAGGCCGCAGATGTCAAACTCCTCGCGGAGAATGGCATCCGCCTCCCGCAGGGCGTGGAGACGATCGCGGGTGATGGCGCCCAGACAGCGCACACCCAGACCGGGGCCGGGGAACGGCTGACGATAGACCATAGCGTGGGGCAGACCCAACGCCTCGCCCACTACGCGCACCTCATCCTTGAAGAGAAGCTTGATGGGCTCCACCAATTCAAATTGCAGATCCTCGGGCAGACCGCCCACGTTGTGGTGGGACTTGACCGCTTTCTTGCCCTCCGCCGCCTTAATGGACTCCAGAATGTCGGGGTAGATGGTGCCCTGCGCCAGATAGGTGATATCTTCCAGTTTACGCGCCTCATCGGCAAACACCTCGATGAACTCCTTACCGATGATCTTACGCTTGCTCTCAGGGTCAGCCACACCGGCCAGCAGGTTCAGGAAACGATCGGTGGCATCCACGTAGATCAGGTTGGCATCCAGGCCGTCCTTGAACAGCTTGATGACGTTCTCGGACTCATCCTTACGCATTAGCCCGTGGTTGACGTGCACACACACCAACTGTTTGCCGATGGCCTTGATCAGCAGGGCCGCCACCACGGAGGAGTCTACGCCGCCGGACAGCGCCAACAGCACCTTCTTGTCGCCTACCTGAGCACGGATGGCCTCCACCTGTGCATCGATAAAGGCATTGGCCAAATCAAAATTTACGATTCGCTCCATCTCTTCAGGACGGACGTTGGCATTGAAATCGATCATTTTCGTTTCCTCCCCTATCAGTTCGTATAGTTGTCGAAATAACCCTGCACCAAAACCACGGGGGTTCCCTTGTCACCGGAACCGCTGGTCAAATCGCACAGAGAGCCGATCAGATCGGTCAACTGACGGGGGGTAGTGCCCTGAGAGGCCATATTGCCCACCAAATCGCTGTCCTTCTTGCGGATGCTCTCGGAGATGGCTTTTTTCAGTTCGTCACCGGACAGATCCTTGAAATCGTTGTCCGCCAGATATTTCAGTTTCAGTTCGTTGGGGGTGCCCACCAAACCGTCGGTGAAGGCGGGAGATACCACCGGATCCGCCAGCTCCCAGATCTTACCCTGAGGATCCTTGAAAGCGCCGTCGCCGTAGACCATAACCTCCACGTGCTTGCCGGTGGCCTCTTTAATGCGGCGTTGGATATCCAACACCAGATCCTGACAGGCATGAGGGAACAACTTAATGGTGTCCTCGGTGGACTTGTTAGAGCCCAACAGACCATATCGCTCGTTGTAGCCACTGCCATCCACGGGAGCGTTGAGAATGTCATCCAGACCGCACACCACCTTGGCGCCGCCGGCCAGCAGAATGCGCTTGGTACGGGCGCGGGTGTGAATATCACAGGTCAACACGTGATCGGCATAGTCCAAAATGGCACGGGGCTGATTAGCAAAGATGATCTCCACCTCGGCACCTGCCTCACGGATCAGATCGCCGTAATACTGGACGTAATCCACGCCGGTGAACTCGTGCTTATTCTCCCCGAACAGCTCCCGATACTTCTCCAACGTAAGCACATCGGAATAGGGGTTGACCCCCGCCTCGTCCAGCTGATCCAGCGTAATCAGGTGGTTGCCCACCTCGTCGGAGGGATAGCTGAGCATCAGCACCACTTTCTTGGCACCCATAGCAATACCTTTAAGACAAATCGCAAAGCGGTTACGAGACAGAATGGGGAACATAACACCGATGGTGCCGCCACCCAACTTCGCCCGCACATCGGCAGCAATCGCCTCTACCGAAGCATAGTTGCCCTGAGAACGAGCTACGATAGATTCGGTAATAGAGATAACGTCCTTGTCGCGCAAAGAGAAGCCTTCGCTTTCTGCCGCCGCCAGCACACTGTCCGCTACCAACGCTGCTAAGTCGTCACCCTGACGAATGATGGGGCAGCGGATACCGCGGGATACGGTTCCAACCAAACGCGTAGATTCAGCCATAAATTGATCGATCCTTTCCTTGATACGGAATGAGGGCATTTTCTTACTCAATAATAATACTCGCAATCGTTTTTCGTGTCAATAATTTAGACGGGATTTTGTGAAAAATAAACGGATTTTTTTGCAGAAAAACCGATGCTTTTTTATGATTTTTCGCGGTGCTTTTTCGCAGCAGGCTTCCCACTCTTCTTTTGATGAAGAAGCGATGAAAATTGTTATAAAAAATACTGGACAAACCCTTATTTATGCAGTATAATGGTTGAGATTAAGTGTCCATTCAAGGAGGAACACCATTATGAAAACCAAACGCATTCTTTTGTCCGTGCTGGCAATGGCACTGCTTCTGTCGGTGCTGCTGACCGGTTGCACTATGCCCAAAATCACCTTCAAGGGCACCGGCGATGTGGCCACCACCGGCGACAAGGAATTGTCCACCGGCGAATATCTGGCCTATCTTTACAACGAGTTTTATAATGTGTACTACAATCAGGGCTACTATCAGATGGACTATTATGCCCAGATGTACCCCGATCAGTACACCTCTGTGTGGGATCAGTCCTTCGACTACGGTGAGGGCGATGCCAAAGAGAAGCTTCCTTTCTCCGAGTTCATCATCCGCGCCACTCAAGATCACATCAAGCGCCAGACCGCACTGGAGAAGATCTTGAAGGACAATAACCTGGAGTGGTTGGAAGAGGATGTGAAGGCGCTGAACGAGGAAATCAAGGAGTTCGCACAGGACGCTTATCTGCCTCTGGGTATCAGCAACGAGAACTTCCTCACTGTCTACAAGGCCATCGACCTGAACGAACGCGCCGCTTTCTACGGCCTGTACGGCAAGGGTGGCAGCCGCGAGGTGAAAGAAGCCGACCAGAAAAAATACTTTGCGGAGAACTATCTGTCTTATAAAATGATCTCCATTCCTTTGACTGACAGCGAGGGAAAAGCGCTGACCGACGAGGCTAAGAAAAAAGAGATCACCGATAAGCTCAACGGCTATCTGGAGAAATACAACAAAGACAAGAACTTCGAGGCGGTTATGGACGAGTACAACAAGTCCAACGCCAAAGAGGGTGACAAGGTAGAGGCCACCAAAGACGAGGACAACCGCCGCGACAGCGATGCCAACGATATGGATGAGAATCTGGTCAAGGCCATCCGCGAAGTGGAAGTCGGCTCCGCCAAGGTGGTCGAATATAAGTCCGGTGGCTCCACCCCCACCGCCGCGCTGATCGTCCGACTGGACATCAACGAGCCCGCCAAGTTGTTCACCGATTCCTATGAAGCCATCGTTTCTGCCTTGAAGTATGAGGAGTTCGACAAAGAAGTAGACGAACTGGCCAAGCAGGTCAACATCACCTTTGACAAGAAGGTCGTTAAAAAGTGCAAGCCCGAGAATTTCGTAGGCTAATCCAAAACGGAAAAGTGACCGCTCCTATGGGGCGGTCACTTTTTTATCCCGTAAAATCTTCCAGCAACACCGACAGCTCATCCTCTGTCCGCACCGGAACCCCTTCCAGCACCTGATAACGCAGTTCCTCCGGCAGCGCTCCCACAAACACATCGAACACCTGACGAGGGTACGCTTGATTTCCTTCAAACACCGCTACCTGTCCCTGCCACACACCGATAGTATAGGGCGGCGGTCCCAAACGTTCACCGGATGTGGGCAGGCAATACCGAAACAGAACCAACAAAATCAATGCCGCTAAAAAGCAGGCCACCGTTAATGCCCAAAGCACCGTTTTTGCCGTTTTCGACATAGTTACCTCCTCCTTCCGCTCCTAGGTTTCCCGACAGGCATAAAAAATACATCCGCATTTTAATTTTCCTTTCATTATTTCGGAAAAAGTGAGGAAAAATAAAGAAAATGTGCAAGAAAGGTTTGACATTTGCGCCGTTTTGCAATACTATTAATGTGTATTAATTTAAGTATTATAATGGGTAGGAATATGTTCCGCTCATTTTCCATCCTATCATCTATGGGAAAGGAGTAAACCGTATGGATCTCCAAAAAATCAAAGATGCTCTGCTGGCCTGGCTGTTAGTCTTGCTGGGCTGGATCAAAAAGGGACTGAACACTTTGTTCCGTTCTTCCCCCGAACGCAAGAAAAAACGGCGTCGCACCTGGCGCCGCATTGGTCAGATAGTTTTGGCCGGCATCCTCATTCTGGTCATTACTTTCAGCATCGTGGGCTGTGTTCTGGTCGTATATGTTGTGGGCACTTTCGATTCCGATCAGTACATTCCGATTCTGGGCGAAATGTCTATGGACAACCGCTCAGTCATTTATGTGAAAGACAATCAGGGAAAGTTTGAACCCTATCACAACCTGCAGGGTGGCACCTCGGTCTGGGTAGACCTTGATAAGATTCCCAAGGATATGCAGGATGCGGTGGTCGCCATCGAGGATGAACGCTTCTGGGATCACGAAGGTGTAGACTGGAAGCGTACCGCCGGCGCTATGATCAATCTGGTGCTTAACCGCGTGTTCAGTCTGGGTTCCAACGAATACGGCGGCTCCACCATCACCCAGCAGCTTATTAAGGTCACAACTCAGGAAAAGGACCACAGCATCAAGCGAAAACTTAATGAGATTCTGGCCGCTTCCGCTATGGAGGCCACCGAATATACCAAAGAAGAGATCATCGAAGGCTATTTAAACAATGTGCCCCTCACCGGTGATCTGGTGGGCGTAGGCATCGGTGCCCGCTCCTATTTTGGCAAAGAATTGGAGGAGCTGAGTCTGGCGGAATGTGCCGTTCTGGCCAGCATCACCAACAACCCCAGTATATATGACCCCTATCTCCATCCCGAAAACGTACGGCAACGTCAGCAGTTGGTGCTGGCCAAGATGTACGAGGTAGGATTTATTACCAAGGATGAATACCTCAACGCTTTGGGCGAAGAACTGGTCTTTAAGAGCAGTGCCGTCCGTCAGCCGGTACAGGACTACTATGTAGACTTGGTGGTAGAGGATGTCATCGCTGACTTGATGGAAGAATACGGCTACACCTACAACTACGCTAACAACATGGTATTCTACGGCGGCCTGAACATCTACTCCGCCGAGGATCCCGAGGTGCAAGCAAAGGTGGAAGCCATCTATGCGGATGAAAACAATTATCCCACCCATCGGGAACAAGATGAAGAAGATCCCCAGACCGCCTTCTTTGCGGTGGATTACACCGGCCGTGTGGTGGCTACCATCGGCGGACGGGGCGAAAAAACCGCCAACCGCGTGCTTAACCGCTCCACCCAGTCGGTTCGTTCCCCCGGCTCCTCTATGAAACCCCTTACCTCTTACGGTCCCGCCATTGCGGAGAATCTGGTGCACTATTCCTCCCTGTTGCGAGATGCCCCCATCACGCTGATCAACGGCACGAAATGGCCCCATAACTACGAGAAAAAAGATACCCCCGACAACGGTGACGTGTTGCTGGGCGTTGCTCTGCAAAAGTCTCTTAACACCACCGCCGCCCGTCTGGTACAACTACTGTCTCCCCAACGCAGCTACGACTATGCGGTCAACACCTTCCGATTGACCACCTTGGTGGATTCCAAGGCGGTGGGGGGACAGATACACACCGATATCGATCTATCTCCCATGGCGCTTGGTGCACTCACTGACGGAGCCACGGCCCGTGAGATGGCAGCTGCCTATGCCATCTTCGGCAACGGCGGCTATTACAGCGAGCCCTACACCTACTACGAGGTGACCCGTGGCAAGGACGATAACGAAACAATTCTGCTCACTGGCGGACAGCAATCCGACCCGGCATTAGATCCGCAGACCGCCTACATCATGGTGCGCCTGATGCAACGCGTGGTACAACAGGGTACAGCATACAACGGACTGGGGCAGTACTGGAAAGACTGGCAGGTCTTCGGTAAGACCGGTACCTCTGAAAGTGAGAAGGACGTATATTTTGTCGGCGGCACCGCCTACTACTGTGCCTCCAGCTGGTTCGGATACGACAACAACCAGGAACTATCCAAGGCCCAGACCGGCTATGCCCGAAGCCTGTGGAACAAAGCGATGAAGGTCCTGCACCAAGATCTACAGATCAAGGAGTTTGATGTGCCCGGCGGTCTGGAGGAATTGGAATACTGTACCGAATCCGGCCAGTTGGCTATCGAAACCTGCACCAAAAAGGAAAAAGGCGTTTACAAGACCGATTTCAAACCCGGCACCTGTGAACTGCACGCAGAAAAACCCGAAGGTGAAGGTGATACTTCTGATGTATCCGACATCTCCAATGTGTCCGATACCTCCGATGTATCCGATACTTCTGATGTTTCCGACATCTCCGACGTATCCGATACCTCTGACATATCGGGTGCTGCGGTCTCTTCTACCAGTACTACCACAACGTCGGCCCCTGTATCGGAGCCGACTCCTTAACACACGACCCCAAAAGAAAAGGATGATACAATGATTTCCATCGCCATATTAGGCCACGGCGTGGTAGGTTCCGGCGTAGCCGAGATTCTGATGAACAACGCCGAAGGCGTCACCCATAAAGCCGGTCAGCCCGTCTGTGTGAAACAAATTCTGGACCTGCGCACCTTCCCTGAACTGTCCTATGCGGATCGGTTCACCACCAACTTCGACGATATCTTACAAGATGAAGAGATCGCCATCGTGGTGGAGACCATGGGCGGTCTGCATCCCGCCTACGATTTCGTGAAAGCCAGCCTTCTGGCCGGCAAGAGCGTGGTCACCTCTAACAAGGAGTTGGTGGCCGCCAAGGGTGACGAGCTGCTGGCCATCGCCCGTGAGCGCAACCTCAATTTTCTGTTTGAAGCCAGTGTGGGTGGCGGTATCCCGATCTTACGTCCCCTGGACCAGTGCCTATCCGCCAATCGCATCGAAGAGGTTGCGGGAATTCTCAACGGTACCACCAACTTTATGCTTACCAAGATGATTCGAGAGGGTATGTCCTTCGAGGAGGCTCTTTCTCTGGCTCAGCAGCTGGGCTACGCAGAGCGAGACCCTTCTGCCGACATTGAGGGGCACGATGCCTGCCGCAAGATCTGCATTCTGGCGGCGTTGGCCTTCGGGCGGCATGTTTATCCCGAAAGCGTGTATACCGAGGGCATCACCGCCATTACCGCCACCGATGTCCGGTATGCGTCGGCTGTAGGCGGCGTGATCAAACTCATCGGCCGCACCGCCCGTCGGGAAGACGGCAGCATCTTCTGTATGGTGTCCCCTATGATCCTCCCCCGTGGCCATATGCTGGCCAATGTGGATGACGTATTCAACGGCATCACCGTCAAGGGCGACAGCGTAGGTGACACCGCCTTCATCGGTCGCGGCGCAGGCAAACTGCCCACCGCCAGCGCGGTGGTGGCGGATGTAATCGACGAGGTGCGCCACATCGTCACCCGCAAGCCTCTCTTCTGGGAAGCGGCGGCGGACAACTACGTAGCGGACCACCGTCTGGCTACGGGACGAATGCTGCTGCGCTTCTCCTATGAGGACAAGCCTGCCGCCGTGCAGGCCATCACCGACGCCTTCGGTCCTGTATCCTTTATCGAACAGGAAGAAGGACAGTTGGCCTTTATCTCCCCCGCTATGACCGAGGGAGAATTGATGGACGCCGTCACCGCCCTGCCCCATGTTACCTTGCAGAGTCGTCTGCGTATGTTCGATTGTTGATTCGTCGGATTCACCGACTTTTCATAGTTTTTATTTTCATTCACCAAAGGGGTGCATAATATGTTAGTCGTACAAAAATTCGGCGGCAGTTCCGTTGCGGACGCTGCCAAGGTGCTGCGGGTGGCCAAGATTGTCACCGACACCTACAAGAAGGGGAATGACGTGGTTGTTGTCGTGTCCGCACAGGGCGACACCACCGATGACCTGATTGAAAAGGCGCGGGAGATCAATCCCCGCGGCAGCAAGCGGGAAATGGATATGCTGATGTCTGCCGGCGAGCAGATCTCCATCTCCTTGCTGGCTATGGCCATTGATTCTCTGGGCTATCCCGCTATCTCTCTGCTGGGCTGGCAGGCAGGCTTCGAAACCAACAGCAAGTACAGCGCCGCCCGTATTAAGCGGGTCAATCCCGAGCGCATTCGCGCGGAGCTGGACAAGAAGCGCATCGTGATTGTGGCCGGATTCCAGGGCCTCAACCGTTACGATGACATCACCACCCTGGGCCGCGGCGGTTCCGATACCAGTGCCGTGGCCATCGCTGCCGCTATGCGGGCGGATCTTTGTCAGATCTACACCGATGTGGAGGGCGTCTACACCGCCGATCCCCGTAAGATTCCCGGTGCCCGCAAGCTGGACGAGATCACCTATAACGAGATGCTGGAGATGGCAACCTCCGGCGCTCAGGTGCTCAACAACCGCTCGGTGGAAATGGCGAAGAAATACAACGTTGAATTAGAGGTGCTGTCCAGCATTACCGTGGCGGCAGGCACCAAGGTCAAGGAGGTTACGAATATGGAAAAAATGTTGATCAAGGGCGTAGCAAAGGATGACAGCGTGGCCCGTGTAGCCGTGGTGGGCGTACCCGACAGCCCCGGTATTGCTTTTAAGGTATTCTCCCGTGTAGCCAAGGCGCACATCTGCGTGGATAACATTCTACAGTCCGTGGGCCGTGACGGCACCAAGGATATCGCCTTCACCGTCCCTGCCGGCGACGCCGACGAGGCCGCCGCTGTGCTGCGGGAGTACTGTGAACTGGTGGGTGCCAAGGAGCTGATGGTGGAAAAGAACGTAGCCAAGGTCTCTATCGTAGGTGCCGGTATGGAGACCCACGAGAGTGTGGCTGCCGGTATGTTTGAGGCGCTGGCAGATGCCAACATCAACATCCAGATGATCTCCTCCAGCGAGATTCGCGTATCCGTGCTTGTAGAGAAGAAAGACGCAGACCGTGCGGTGGAAGCCGTGCACCGTCATTTCTTCGGCGCATAAACCAACATAGGGTGAGTAAACAAACCTGAACCACGTTTTGAAAAGAGAGAAAAGCCTGTAGCTTTTCTCTCTTTTTTTGCATAAAGCGAGATTCTATCCTCATACTAACACCAAGTATGAAAACGGAGGAATCGCTATGAAAAAAACTCTTACAGTCCTTCTTTGCCTGTTGCTTATGCTACTCACCGGATGCGGCAACAAAGATAAGGAACCCGTCACATCCAACGACAGCAGCACGGAGGCTCACCGCAAATTGGGTGTGGGCGCAGTCAGCACCGTCACCATGCACAGCGCCGATATCACCCGTGTCAAGGTGACCGTGGCGGCGGTGGTGTTGGACACCGCCGGTCGCATCACCGACTGCACCGCAGACGAGCTGGACTACGTGGTGGCCCTCAAAGACGGCATTCCCCAACCGGTGGCGGATCTAACCACCAAAGGGGAACGCGGGGATCGATACCAACCCACCACCGAGGACGTGGGAGAAAACGGGGACACCGCCACTCCCTGGCACGAGCAGGTGGAAGAATTCTGTGAATTTATCGAAGGCAAAACACCGACGGAGGTATCTGCTTTGGCTGCCACCGACGGAAAAAGCGAGCAAATTGAGGGTTGCGACCTGATCCTCACCGACTTTATTCTGGCAGTGCGCCGTGCCGGTGACGCCGCCGTAGTAGCGGACGTTCGCTCCGGCGACGATCTGCAACTGGCCCTCACCGCCACTCGTTCCGCTTCCTCGAACGAGGAGCGAGCGCAGTACGACGTGGAGATGGCGGCGGTGACTCTGGACAGCGGCGATCGGATCACCGGCTGCATCACCGATGCTTTGGAGGCGAAGCTCACAGTCACCGACGGGGCCTTCACCACCGTGTCCGGCGAGATTCGGTCCAAACGGGAGATGGGGAATGGCTATGGGATGAAAAAAGCCTCCGGCATCGAGAGAGAATGGTATGAGCAGGCCAACGCCTTCGGCACCTATGCTCACGGCAAGACCGCCGCTCAGCTGGCAGGCTTACAGCTGGCGGACAATGGCAAAACCGATGCGGTTGCGGGCTGTACCATCGATCTGCGAGGGATGCTGCAAAACGCTGCCAAAGCTGCCCGCGATGACTAAATAGAGTTTTAAAGAGGGGAGTGTGACGATTCGCACTCCCCTTTTTTCACTCTTCCCGCCAAAAACTCTTGAAAACCCCTGATATGTGTGCTATACTGGCATATTATGAGAGGGCGCACAGCCCAACGGACGGAGGATACAGAGTATGCTGGATATTAAATTTGTACGGGAAAACCCCGAGATCGTCAAAGAAAATATTCGCAAGAAGTTTAAGGATAACAAACTGCCGTTGGTGGACGAGGTTATCGAACTGGACCAGAAAAAGCGTGAGGTCAACACGCGCGCCAACGACCTGCGCGCCAACCGCAACAAGATCAGTAAAGAGATCGGCGGTCTGATGGCCAAGGGCTTGCGGGAAGAGGCTGAGGCCAAAAAGCAGCTGGTATCCCAGCAGGCGGCGGAGCTGGCCGAGCTGGAGCAGCAGGAGGCCGAGCTGGCAAAAGAGCTGACCGAGCGGATGATGAAGATCCCCAACATCATTGACCCCTCGGTGCCCATTGGCAAGAACGACGAGGACAACGTGGAGGTGCAGCGCTACGGTGAGGCTGCCGAGGCCACCTTCGAAATCCCCTACCACACCGATATTATGGCTAAGTTTAGTGGCATTGACAAGGCTGCGGCGGGTAAAGTGGCCGGCGAAGGCTTCTATTACCTGATGGGGGATATCGCCCGTCTGCACTCCGCTGTGCTCAGCTACGCCCGCGACTTTATGATCGACAAAGGGTTCACCTATTGTATTCCTCCCTTTATGATCCGCTCCAACGTAGTGACCGGCGTTATGAGCTTCGAGGAAATGGATGCTATGATGTACAAGATCGAGGGCGAGGATCTCTATCTCATCGGCACCAGCGAACACTCCATGATCGGTAAGTTCATCGATACCTTTACCAATGAAGCGGAGCTGCCCCTGACCCTCACCAGCTACTCTCCCTGCTTCCGCAAGGAGAAGGGCGCCCACGGTATCGAGGAACGGGGTATCTACCGCATCCACCAGTTCGAAAAGCAGGAGATGATCGTCATCTGTAAGCCCGAGGAGAGCATGGACTGGTTTAACAAGATGTGGAGCTACTCCGTAGAGCTGTTCCGTTCGCTGGATATCCCCGTGCGTACCTTGGAATGCTGCTCCGGCGATCTGGCAGACCTGAAGGTCAAGTCCTATGATGTGGAGGCGTGGTCTCCCAAGCAGGGCAAGTATTTCGAAGTCTGCTCCTGCTCCAATCTGGGCGACGCCCAGGCACGCCGCTTAGGCATCCGCGTCAAGGGTTGCGACGGCAACAAGTATCTGGCCCACACCCTCAACAACACCGTGGTGGCGCCTCCCCGTATGCTCATCGCCTTCTTGGAGAACAACCTGCAATTTGACGGCGAGAAGTATTCCGTCCGCATCCCCGAGGCCCTGCGTCCTTATATGGGCGGCAAAGAGGTCATCGAGGAAAAATAAGAACAATAGAAAAGGGAACGGGGCCGAGGGGAAGGGGCCGTTT
>JAZNJO010000054.1:0-33211 GCA_045578085.1 Acutalibacteraceae bacterium
AGTTGCAGTTACTTTATCCAAAAACAGCATATATAGTAAAAGAAATCAGCGATCGCTATAAATGTGTATCACGATTTGAAAGAGCTAGAGAATTAAAAGGCTATTTCTAGAAAAATGCAGATCCCATCCCGCTAAAATCGGGATGGGATTTTTTATATGTGTAACTCGTTTAAATACAGCGATGCTTTTGCGCCCTACCCGACTTAGAAAAACACACCATTTAAGATTAGATAAAAGAAATTACGAATTAGATAATAACTGAACATTGAAGGAAAAGTCGAAATATGGTAAAATACAAACAGTTAAAGGTGGTGGATGTATGGAACACATTACTGTTGGCAGAAAGTATAATGAGGGAAAAGTTGCTTTTGTTGAGTGTGTTAAGAACGGTTCGCTTGATAATATCAATATTAAGGACAAGTGCTTTTTGCTAATTATACTCACTAAAGGAAAGTTGGAATTTAAAGTTGGTGGTGAGAAAGTTACTGCTAACGCTCCGTCTTTTTTGTGCTTTGACGAATTGGAAAACCCTGTGCTTATATCAAAATCAAAAGCACGATACACTTGTGTGTACTTCCACCCTAAATTCTTAAACATAAATATGACTTTTGAACTGTTGCGTTCTAAAACATATGGTGATATCGCTACCACCCACGATATGTTTATGTTAAAACCGTTTATTGATAAAGCGTATGTGATTCCTATTGCCGAAACACAGGTAGAGAAAATCGAACAATCTGCCGATTATATGTTAGCGGAACTCACCGAGCAACGAGATTGGTATTGGTCTTGTCGAGGTCGTTCCTACTTTATGGAAATTATTATTGCCTTGGAGCGTATGTATGGTTTTATAGGCTATGGCTTAACCCATCAAAAAACAGATAACGCACCAATTATTAAAAATCCAAAACTTCGTGATGCTGTGCTTTACATAGAGGGACATTATGGCGGTAGCATAACCTTGTCCGATATATCAGCTAATGCCGGAATAAATCATACAACCCTTACCGCACTTATGAAAGAAGAACTCGGTTGTACGGCAATCGAATATTTGATGCAGTACAGAATTACTATTGCCAAAAAGCAACTTGCATTTACAGATGTGCCCATTAAAGATGTTGCAAATATGGTTGGCTTCAAAACAGTACAACACTTTAACCGTATTTTCAAAAAAACATCTGGTACAACCCCTGCTGAGTTTCGTAAATCGTCGGTGCAAAAGCGAAAGGAAGAGATTAGATGAAGAAATTTTTATTAATTGTGTTGGTGTTTAGTATACTTATGTCGTTCTCAGCTTGTAGCAATGCCGAAATAGACAACAGGGTAAACCTACCTATTAAAGGACATTTCTCTGTAAAGGGCGATATTATTGTTGAAACGGATAAAATATCTGTTACCGATGATGTAATTCCAAATGCAGAGGCTTTTACATATAAAGATGGTGAGTTTTATAAACTTAAAAGATATGAAGCTGAAATAATTGTTCCTAAAAAGTATACAGTTTACGGCGAATATTATGGAAATGACGTAAACTTGAAAATACAATATTTTATTAACAATTCAACTGTATATGCATATTCGAATATCGATAGAAAAGAGATGGGTAATTTTATCGATATTATATCTATACCCCAAAATGACGATTCTGTGATAATTCAAGGTAGTGAAATATTACCTATATATGTAAATTTGAAAAATGGAAAAATAACACCTGTTTTTGACAGTAAAAAACAAGGTTTCGATATGTCTGCAAGTGTTTCTTGTTTAAGCGAGGACGGCAAATATGCAGCTCTTTTGGGAACAAGAATGGATGAAATGGTTCCAAAAAGTTATATTATTAACCTTGGGAATTTTGAAATTTCTGAAATTCCTATGACACCATATAACAAAGAATTTAATAAAATCAAACATATTTACCCCTCTGTTTTTGTGGACGGGCGTTTGTATGTTGATTACGCACTTACTGAACTTGATATTGACGGCGGTGGAAAGGTTGGAGCTTTTTTCTATGATATAAAGAAGAAAAAATCAGAAGAATTGGCAGCACCGTTAAATGATTATACGAGCATTGACCAATTTCCATATATAAAAATGAAATTTGAACAAGAAACGGGAACGCTCAAAATTAAAAATTTAAAAGATATAATTGATTATTCGTTTAGTGTATATCCTTCAAACGGTTTATGGGGTTCGCCAAATAAAACAGGGCAATATTTTATTGGCTCATATTTTGATATGCCTATTGCTGGATATGATGAAAATGGGCAACCTTATTATGAGAATGTTCAACAAAACCAAAAATATATTGTGGTGGATGTTAAAAATCAAAAACGAATTGATTTATCTGAAATTGATAATAAATTCGATTATACAACATATGACGGAATGGCTTGTGGTTACGATTGGATTTCCGAAACCGAATTACTTATTACTTGTCACGATGGTGATGAAGAATTTATACAGACTGTGATAAATGTTGCTGGTGATGTAAAATGAGAAAAATTAAAGAAATTTCAATGCTATTAGTTTTGTTTATAGTTTCTTTTATCTTGTATGTCGTGTTATGTTGTCCGTCGCCGTTTATATCACGAAGTGCATTTGTGTTCGAAGGCGGTCTTATTTATTTAAAAATGCTTTTAAAAGATAAAACATTTTTTATGGCAATTATTAATACTGTTCGAAAACCGTTTATTTCTTCTGTGGTTTTAATACCGTTGTCTTGTTTTATATTAAAAAATAGAATCAAATTCACGAGAAAAAGTTTTTATTTAACTGCATTTGTAGCATCTTTTATAATAGCTATCGTGTATCTATTTACGAACGCCGCATTATACAACATCTTAGGATACATCTTCTTCCCAATGTCAACCAGTTTTTTATGTTTAATTGTTTTTTGGATTTTAGAACTACTTACTGATCTCATTAAAAGGTTTAAGAGGAGAAAGTACATTTGATGAGCAAATCTAATTTGATTAAAAAATCTGTATTATATGCATTCGTTATTATTTATGACGTCGTATCGATTTTATGGTGTTATATTATTTCAAGTAATTTTGTTTATAATCTTACCGAAATTCAAATGAATGAGCATAGTATAGGAATAATTGGCGGTGCAGATTTACCAACATGGAGTTTTATAATGGGTGGTATTTTGGGTTGTGCTTGTTCAGTACTCTTTGTATTATTAAGCCTTACAACCGTATTTCTTTTTACTATATCAATTTTAAAAAAACAAACTAACCGAAAATTAAATATATTACTTTGTATATTTTTGGTACTCACATTAATTATTTACATGCTGATTCCTGCTCAGACGTATGTCGTTTCTCTTTATGCTTTAGTTAGAAAACTATCTTTTTTAAAGTACATACAGTTTATTTATATTATAATCTCACTTATAATTATCGTAACGAACATTTTGTTTGCTATAAAAAGGAGCAATGAAATACAATGAAAAAGACAGGAGACGATTCTGTGACTTCAAATGTTGGTTCTATTATAACACACACGTTAAAAATTCAATTTCCTATAATACAAAGGAATCGTGCCTGATTGGTGCGGTTTCTTTGCGTATACAGGGGAATTTAGAAAATAATCTGCATAAAAATATGTTGCTCCTATATTGACACACTCGTGAGCGGTTCTCCTATCGTGCAGGACGGACGGCTTATCGGGGCCGTGACCCACGTGCTGGTGGAGGATCCAGCCCGCGGCTACGGCATCTTCGCGGAAACGATGTTAGAGACCGCCCAAAATGTAGCCCAAAAATCCTTAAAAGAAGCATCGTAAAAAAGAGCCTGCGGCAGCGCCGCAGGCTCTTTTTTAGTGTTAAGATTATTCCGTACGCAGGGCCACCACGGGGTCTTTTTTGGCGGCGGAGCGGGAGGGGATGATGCCGGCAAACAGGGTCAGCACCACGCTGATGACTACCAGAATGATGCCGGCCTCAACGGGCAGAATGGCATCCAGATTGGGAATGTCGGTGAGGTAGAACAGCAACATATTGATGGGGATGCACAGCAGATAGGTGATACCCACGCCCAGAGCGCCGGAGGTGAAGCCGATGATGACCGTCTCCGCGTTGAACATACTGGATACGTTCCGCTTGGAGGCGCCGATGGCACGCAGGATGCCGATTTCCTTGGTTCGCTCCTGCACTGAGATGAGGGTGATGACACCGATCATAATGGAAGAAACAATAAGAGAAATAGCCACAAAGGCGATGAGCACGTAGGTGATGGCGTTGATGATGGTGGTGATGGAGGACATCATCAGTCCCACATAGTCGGTGTAGGTGATCTCTGCCAGTTCATCCACCGTGTCGTTGTAGTCGGCGATGACCGCTTCCACCACGTCCTTATTTTCGAAAGAGGAGGCGTAGATGTTGATGGAGGCGGGGGTATCCAGTTCCACGCACCCTAACTCAATGAGGTTCTCCTCGTAAGAGGTGTCGGCAAATTCCAGCACTTCGTCATAGTATTGGCCGAACTGTTCGTTGGTATAGCTCTCCATAGCGGCGGTCAGTGCCATGGTCAGCTGCGAGGCGGGCAGATTCGCCATCTGCGCCTTCACCCCTGCCGCATACTGCGCCTTGACCTGCTGAGTCACCATTTCGGTAAACATTTCGGTCATATCCTCGTCACTCATTTTGTCCAGATAGGTGTCGATTTCCTCAGCGTTCATACCGGTCTGCTGGGACAGGGCGCCGGAGAGGGTTTCCTGCATTTTTTCTCGATCCATCCCGTTCATCGCCTGCGTCACCATTCCATCCAGCTGCTCTGCCGAGGGGATGCTCATAATCTTGACGTAGGTGTCCGCTTTCTGCTGATCGGTCAGACCGTTCACATAGGTGCGGAAAGCCTCTGCTTTTTCCTCGTCGGTCATATTGCCGGTATTCTCCTTGAAGGGCAGACCCGTGAAGATATCCTTGGAGGCATCCTCCTTCTGGGCCTTGACTGCATCGGAGTCCTTGGCGTGCCGGATGACGTATTCGGTCAACTCGTGAGTGTAGGCGATGCTACCGGTCAGCATACCCGCCACCGCGTTTTCGCTGGGACGGATGATGCCGGTGACCTTTAAGTCCACGCCGTTATCAAAGAGGTATTTCATGCCGGCCTGAGTATTCCGCAGGTCGGTATAAAGGCCGGTGGCGGGATCCTTTTTGTAACAGTCAGCGGCGAAAACGGTGCGGAAGTCCATACCGCAGATGTCCTCATAGGACCATTTTTCCTGCTTGTGGGTGACCGAGTTCTGGTCGATGGCGGCCTGTGCCAGCGCGTCGATGTCTTCTTTGGATTTCAGGCCCAAAGCATAGAGGGTCATATCGTCGATCTCGTTATGTTCGTCGACGACCAGTACCACCTCATTGTAAGAGTTGGGCCAGGAACCGTAGATCACGTCGTACTGCTTTTTCAGCAGGGGGTTGATGGGGTCACCATTGTCACCGGGCAGCATCTCCTGCCAGGTGGTGGTGCTCATACCCGGCATAGTCATCATACTGCTGCTCATGCCGTAGCTTTCGCTCATACTCATCATACCCGACATATCCAGACTGAAATATTCAAGGAGCAGATCCTGTAAGAGTTGCTCGGAATCGGAGAGGATGATGTCCCCATCTACGTTCTTGGTGTAGATGAGCAGGTTTAGGTCGTAGGTGTATTGCACACCGCTGATGGCTCCTTTCAGGGCGCCATCTTCCTTTTTTAACTCTTTTTCTAGATGCTCCTTAAAGGATTTCAGGTCGTTCTCGCTGGATTCCATAGTGTTAAGAGCGTTGACCAAATCGTAGAACATAGTCTTTTGATACACCGCGTCGTTCTCATGGGTGCCGTGGGACTGGGCTTCACCGATGAAGGTGGTCAGCAGATTGCCCATATCCATATGGGTAGCTTCCAACGTCAGGGGGTAGGAGGACAGGGTGTCCTCCTGCACCGTGTTGATGTAGGTGGTCATACCGTTGGACACGGCGGTGATGAGGGCGATGCCGATGATACCGATGCTGCCTGCAAAGCTGGTCAGCGCGGTGCGTCCCTTTTTGGTGAACAGGTTTTTAAGGGACAGACCGAAGGAGGTGGCAAAGGACATAGAGGGCTTGCGCTGACGGCGCTTTTTGCCCTTGATGGCAGCCGCCCTTTCCTCTTCCAGTTGCCGCTCGGCCTGCATCTCCTCTTCGGTGAGGGGTGCGGTGTCACCGGTGATCTTGCCGTCCAGCATACGGATGATGCGGGTGGAATACTGTTCTGCCAGATCGGGGTTGTGGGTCACCATAACCACCAATCGCTCCTGCGCCACTTCTTTAAGAATGTCCATAACCTGCACGCTGGTTTCGGTGTCCAGTGCGCCGGTGGGCTCATCCGCCAGAATGATGTCGGGGTCGTTGACCAGTGCACGGGCGATAGCTACGCGCTGCATCTGGCCGCCGGACATCTCGCCCGGCTTCTTGCGCAGCTGATCCCCCAGACCCACCTGTTCCAGTGCTGCCTTGGCGCGGCGACGGCGTTCCTTTTTGGATACGCCGGACAGGGTCAGGGCCAGCTCCACGTTTTGCAGTACCGACTGATGGGGGATGAGGTTGTAACTTTGGAATACGAAGCCAATGGTGTGGTTGCGATAGGTGTCCCAGTCCCGATCCTTGAACTGACGGGTGGACTTGCCGTTGATGATCAGGTCGCCGCTGGTATAGCGGTCTAGACCGCCCACTAAGTTCAGCAGGGTGGTCTTGCCACATCCTGACTGCCCCAGAATGGACACAAACTCGCTGTGACGGAAGGTGATGCTTACGCCGTTCAGTGCCTGCACGGCGTTTTCACCGGCGGCATACACTTTGGTAATGTTTTTGAGTTCTAACATAAGTCGATCCTCTCCGAATAATATTTCTACATAATAAAGTATAGCACCGAAATGTGAATATTTTATTAACAGAAACAAAGAAAAGGATAAATAATTTTGGATTGACATCGGACAATCGGCATACTATAATAAAGATAGAGAAAAATGTCGTTTAGTCGCGCGGTAGAGCGTGCAGGAAAGGATGCGTGAACAGAATGGAGAAGAAGAATTCGTACGGTTGGCTGGTAGCCTTGTTGTTGGTCATCGGCGCTTTGGCGGCGGCTGCGATGCTGTTTATCCGTACGGAGCGACGTATGCTTCGTCTGGTGGGCATATTGGAGCAGCATCTGCCCCGCAACACCAAGAAGAATCAGTTTACGGTGGAACTGTAATAGAAATTTGATTTTTTCTTGACAAACCCGTGTGGTTGTGCTACAATCTTTAAAAATTTAAAAAGGCTGTGACGAAGACGGTCGAAAGCAAGGTGCTTTCAGAGAGCCGATGGTTGGTGCGAATCGGTAACGTTTGTTTTCAAAAGACCCATCCCTTCCGAGCCGGAGGAGCGAACGCCCTGCGGAGGTCAGTAGCTGTTCCCGTGAGGCTGCGTAAAGGCACAGGGGTTGTTTGACCCTATGAGTGGCGGCTTTGGCTGCAAATTGAGTGGTACCGCGAGTGTTTTACACCCGTCTCAATGCTGAGACGGGTGTTTTATTTTTGTAAAAAGGAGTGAAGGAAAATGGCAACCGCAAATAACCAAAAACTCATTGAGGTGGCAGTCCGAATTCGGGAGATGCGTGAGATTTTGGAATGGTCTGTGACCGATATGGCGGAGAAGACCGGCGTTTCCGTGGCGGAGTATGAGACCTACGAATCCGGCACGGTGGATTTTCCTTTCAGTTTTATTCACAAGTGCGCCTTGGCTTTTGATCTGGATATGACCGACCTGTTGGAAGGGCGCAGCTCTAATCTGTTGTCCTCCTACACTGTCACCCGCAAGGGGCAAGGTCAGCAGACAGCCAAGGAGGATGGTATCGATATTGCCCATCTGGCACCTAAGTTCCGCAATAAGATTGCCGAGCCTTATTGGGTGCGATATGAATATGATCCTGCTTTGGCAAACAAGCCCATCCATCTGGCGACCCACTCGGGTCAGGAGTTCGACCTGGTCATCAGCGGTAAGCTGAAAGTGCAGATCGGCGATCATGTGGAGATTCTGGTTGAGGGCGACAGCATCTACTATGACTCCTCTACCCCTCACGGTATGATCGCTGTGGAAGGGGAGGACTGCGTTTTCTGTGCGGTGGTGCTCCCCGGCGAAGAGACCAAGGAGGAGACGGTGCGGGAGAGCATCGTGACCGCCAAGACCTCCGAGCCGCTGGTGTGCGAGCAGTTCGTTACCACCGTGGAGGATGCGAAGGGTGCGCTGCAATCCATCGAATTTAAGAACACTGAGCGTTTCAATTTCGGATTTGACATTGTGGACGGCATCGCGGAGAAATATCCCGACAAGCTGGCTATGCTTCACTTGGACGTGAACCGCACCGAGCGCCGCTTCACTTTCAAGGATATGAAACAGTATTCCAACCAGTGCGCCAACTATTTCACCTCTTTGGGCATCAAGCGGGGAGACAAGGTGATGCTGGTGCTCAAACGTCACTATCAGTTCTGGTTTGCTATGGTGGCTTTGCACAAGCTGGGCGCGGTGGCCATCCCGGCCACCAATCAGCTTAAAGAGCACGATTTTGAATACCGCTATCAGGCGGCGGGCGTGTCCGCGATTGTGTGTACGGCCGACGGCGAAACCGCCTCCATTGCCGAGGCGGCGGCCAACAAGTTGGATCGTCCCATCACCAAGATTCTGGTGGGCGGTGAGCGCGAAGGTTGGCACGATTTCGACAAGGAGTTTGGTCTGTTCTCCCGCAAGTTCGTCCGTCCTGCGGACGCCTCGGCCGGCGACGAGACGGCGCTGATGTTCTTCACCTCCGGTACCACCGGCAACCCCAAGATGGCGGCCCATAAGCATACCTATGCGCTGGGGCACTACGTCACCGCCAAATACTGGCACTGCTGTGAGCGGGACGGTCTGCATCTGACTATCTCGGATACCGGTTGGGGTAAGAGCCTGTGGGGCAAGTTGTACGGCCAATGGCTGTGCGAGGGCGCGGTGTTCGTCTATGATTTCGAGCGCTTTGACGAGAACGATATTCTGCCCATGTTCGCCAAATACAATATTACTACTTTCTGTGCGCCGCCGACCATGCTGCGTATGCTGATTCGCGGTGACCTTTCCAAGTACGATTTATCCTCCATTCACCATATGACCACCGCCGGTGAAGCGCTCAACCCTGAGGTGCACAAGCTGTTTAAGGCGGCTACGGGTCTGGAAATTATGGAGGGTTTCGGCCAGACCGAGACCACTCTGGCCATCGCCAATCTGGTGGGCACCGTTCCCAAGGTAGGCTCTATGGGTAAGGCGTCGCCCCAGTTCGATCTGGATATTGTGGATGCGGACGGCAACAGCGTGGCTACCGGTGAAACGGGTGAGATTGTCATCCGCACCGACAAGACGGTGCCTTGCGGTCTGTTCAAGGAGTATTATCTGGACAACGAAAAGACCGCAGACGCTTGGCACGACGGTTTGTATCATACCGGTGATACGGCGTGGAAGGACGAGGACGGCTACTTCTGGTATGTCAGTCGTGTGGACGATGTCATTAAGTCCTCCGGCTACCGCATCGGGCCCTTTGAGATCGAGTCGGTTATTATGGAACTGCCCTATGTTGTGGAGTGCGGTGTGTCCGCCGTGCCCGATGAGGTACGCGGTCAGGTGGTGAAGGCCAGCATCGTGTTGACCCCCGACACTGAGGGTACTGACGCGCTGAAAAAGGAAATCCAAAATTATGTCAAGGAGCATACCGCTCCCTATAAGTATCCCCGTGTGGTGGAGTTCCGCGACAGTTTGCCTAAGACCATCAGCGGCAAGATTCAGCGCAACAAGCTGTAATCATATCCCTGCGAAAAGTGTTGACAAATGGGTGTAGTTATGCTACAATACCACTTACATTTCAATAAAGTATAAAGGCGTTGACGAAGAGGGCAACCTCCACGGTCCCACCAGAGAGGCAGCGGTTGGTGCGAGTTGTCGGGAAAGGGTCGTTGTTTGTAGCTTCTGAGCCGGGAAAAAGAAAGCCTTTCGAGTGAGTAGAATTTCCCCGTGTATGCTGCGTAAAGGCATAGGAATTATTGGATTCCGAAGAGGGGCGACCGATAAGGTCGCAATTTGAGTGGTACCGCGGGTGCTGTTGTGATTTACAACACTCGTCTCAAAGTCAGCAAACTTTGGGACGAGTGTTTTTTTATTCGTCTCAGATAGGAGCGTACAGTATGGAACCCATTACTGCATTGGACTACAAAATTAAAGAAATGGCTGCCCGTATACGGGAACTGCGTGAAATCGTTGGGCATACTCCCGAGATGATGGCAGAGAAGACAGGTGTTTCCGTAGAGGAATACAACCGCTGTGAGGCAGGTGACAGCGATCTTAATTTCGCCTTCATTTACCGTTGCGCCCTGGCACTGAATGTGAATGTCACCGACATCATTGAGGGTTACAGCCCTAAACTGAAATCCTTCACTGTGACCCGTCGGGGACAGGGACAACAGATCGCGCAGGCTCATGGTATGACCTACTATAATTTGGCCTATGCGTTCCAGAATCGTATTGCCGAGCCCCTGTATGTGCGCAGCGTATACGATCCCATGGCAGAACAGCAGGATATCGAGCTGACTTCCCACGACGGTCAGGAGCTGGATCTGATTCTGGAAGGTCAGCTGATGGTGCAGATCGGCGAGCATCGGGAGGTGCTGGGTCCCGGTGACAGCATCTACTTTGATTCCGAGACGCCCCACGGTATGATCGCCGTTGGCGGTCAGGACTGCGTGTTCTACGCCATTGTGCTCAATCCCACCGGTGAGCCCATCCCCGAGTTGGAGCCCACCCGCGCCATTGTGGACTTGCCCGCGGATAAGCGGGACGACAGCGGTCGTATTTACAAAAATTACATTGACGTGACCGAGAACGAAAACGGCACTCCTACCTCCATCACTTTTAAGAACACGGAGAAGTTTAACTTCGCCTTTGACTTGGTGGATGAGTTAGCGGCTAAACAGCCGGAGAAACTGGCGATGCTGCACGTTTCCCGTGACCACGAGGAGCGCCGTTTCACCTTCAAGGATATGAAGAAGGCGTCCAACCAGTGCGCCAACTACTTCAAATCCTTGGGCATCAAGCGGGGTGACCGCGTGATGCTGATTCTTAAACGGCACTACCAGTTCTGGTTTGCTATGCTGGGCCTTAATAAGCTGGGTGCCGTGGCGATTCCTGCCCCCAACCAGTTGTTGGAACATGATTTGGAATACCGTTTCAATGCGGCGGGCGTATCCGCTGTGCTGTGCACCGCCGATGGCGATGTGGCGGCGCAGGTAGAACTGGCGGCGGAGAAGTGTCCTTCTGTTCAGCACAAGCTGATGGTGAATGGCAGCCGCGAGGGCTGGCGCACCTTCGATGAAGAATATACCCTCTATTCCACTCACTACAACCGCACTGAGGATGCTCCGGGTGGTGATGATCTGATGCTGATGTTCTTCACGTCCGGTACCACCGGCTATCCCAAGATCGCAGCGCATAATTATAAGTACGCGTTAGGCCATTTCCACACAGCACGTTATTGGCACAATGTGGATCCCGATGGCCTGCACTTCACCATTTCGGATACCGGCTGGGCCAAGGCGATGTGGGGTAAGCTGTATGGTCAGTGGTTGTGTGAGGCGGCCACCTTTGTGTACGATTTCGACCGTTTTGATGCGGCGGATATCCTGCCCATGTTTGCTAAGTACAAGATCACTACTTTCTGTGCACCGCCTACGATGCTGAGAATGATGATCAAGCAGGATATCTCCAATTACGATTTCTCTTCCGTTAAGCATATGACCACCGCGGGTGAGGCGCTCAACCCTGAGGTGTATCGCCAATTTGAGAAGGCCACCGGCTTGCAGATCATTGAGGGCTTTGGTCAGACCGAGAGCACGATGATCATCGGCAATATGGTGGGTGCCGCTCACAAGATTGGTTCTATGGGTAAACCCGCTCCCATTTATGATGTAGAGATTGTGGATCCCGATGGTAATCCTGTTCCCACCGGCGAAGTAGGCGAGATCGTGGTGAATGTGAAGGATGGCGCACCCTGTGGTTTGTTCACCGGCTACTACGGTGCCCCTGAGAAGACCGCGGAGGTCTGGTACGACGGGTATTATCACACCGGTGATACCGCATGGCGGGATGAGGACGGCTTTATCTGGTACGTGGGCCGTGTGGATGACGTCATTAAGTCTTCCGGCTACCGTATCGGTCCCTTTGAGATCGAGAGCGTGATTATGGAGCTGCCCTACGTGCTGGAATGCGGCGTGTCCGCTGCCCCCGATGAGGTGCGCGGTCAGGTAGTTAAGGCCAGCATCGTATTGGTACCCGGCACCGAACCCACTGAGGAGCTCAAAAAAGAGATTCAGAACTACGTCAAGGAGCACACTGCTCCCTATAAATATCCCCGTATCGTTGTGTTCAAGGACAGTCTGCCCAAAACGGTGAGCGGTAAGATCCAGCGCAACAAACTATAAGGGGTGATCCTATGTTACATAATGGCAAACGCTTGACTATCCTCTGTGGCCATTACGGTACGGGTAAGACCAATGTGGCGGTTAACCTGGCGCTGTCGATGGCAGGGCAGGGACAGCCGGTGACGGTGGCCGATCTGGATATCGTCAATCCTTATTTCCGAACGCTGGACTCTGCCGCTGCCTTTGAGGAGGCAGGGATACGGCTCATCTGCTCCCGCTTCGCCAATACCAACGTGGACATTCCGTCTCTGCCGCCGGATCTGTATGCCATTACCGATGATAAGAGCCATCGGGTGGTGATTGATGTAGGTGGCGATGACAGCGGTGCTATGGTGCTGGGGCGGCTGGCCCCCGCTATTTTGAGGGAGAATGACTATGAGATGCTGTTGGTGGTAAATCGCTACCGTCCCCTGACCCCCGATATTCCCTCCACCGTGGAGGTGATGCGGGAGATCGAGGCGGCCGCCGGTCTGCGATTTACCGGCATCGTCAACAATTCCAATTTAGGGCAGGAGACCACCCTCGAGGATCTGCTCGTTTCCGTGGATTATGCCACTGAATTGGCTGCTGCCACCGATTTACCCTTGGTGGCCACCACCGTGGCCGACCATCTTTTTCCAGCATTGGAGGGACGGATCGACTCTTTGTTCCCTTTACGTTTACAGAACAACAAACCTTTTTAAGAAAGAAGGAAGACCTATGGCAAAACTGACATTCAAGACCGACCGCTGCAAGGGCTGCGGGCTGTGCGTAGACGCCTGCCCCAAAAAGATCCTGCAGCTGGCCCAGGACAAGATCAACAAAAAGGGTCACCACCCTGCCGAGCTGACCGATGAGGCCGCTTGCGTGGGTTGCGCCGCTTGTGCGATGATGTGTCCCGACTGCGTCATTACTGTGGAAAGATGAGGTGAGTGATATGGCAGAGAAAGTATTGATGAAAGGTAACGAGGCCATTGCCGAGGCGGCGATCTGCGCCGGTTGCCGTCACTATTTCGGTTATCCCATCACCCCTCAGACCGAGATTGCCGCCTATATGGCTAAAAAGATGCCCAAGATCGGCGGCTGTTTCCTGCAGGCAGAGAGCGAGGTCGCGGCCATCAACATGGTGTACGGCGTGTCCGCCACCGGCAAGCGGGTTATGACCTCCTCCTCCAGCCCCGGCATCTCGCTGAAGGCAGAGGGTCTGTCCTATATGGCGGGCGCGGATTTGCCGGCGCTGGTGGTCAACGTTCAGCGTGGCGGTCCCGGTCTGGGCGGTATTCAGCCCAGCCAGTCCGACTATTTCCAGGCCACCCGCGGCGGCGGTCACGGCGATTATCGGATGATCGTGCTGGCCCCTGCCTCCGTGCAGGAGATGGCGTCCTTGACGGTTAAGGGTTTTGATTTGGCGGATAAGTACCGTATGACCGCTATGATTTTGGCGGACGGTACTATGGGTCAGATGATGGAGCCTGTGTCTCTGGATTTCGCTGAGAGTGAGACGGTGGAGAAGCCTTGGGCCACCAACGGCACCGAGATGAAGCGTCCCCACAACGTGGTCAACTCCCTGTTCTTACAGCCGGATGCTTTGGAGCGCACCAACTTCGAGCGGTATGAGCGGTATGCGCAGATCGAGCAGAACGAGGTGATGTACGAGGAGTATCTGATGGAGGATGCGGAGATCTGCGTCGCTGCCTTCGGTATTGCCGCCCGTGTGGCGAAGAATGCCATTAATGAGGCTCGCAAGCAGGGCATCAAGGTGGGTATGATCCGCCCGATCACTCTGTGGCCTTTCCCGGTCGTTCCCTTTAAGGCGGCGGCGGACAAGGTCAAGTCCTTCATTTCTGTGGAACTGTCTATGGGTCAGATGATCGAGGACATCAAGTTGGCCACCGAATGCAAGAAACCGGTTACCCTGTGCAACCGTGCCGGCGGCATCATCCCCTCTCCAGAAGAGGTGCTGGCCGCCATTGAAAAAGCCAACGAGAACGGAGGTGCCCGATAATGGCTGTTGTATTTGATAAACCCCACGCCCTGTGCGATGTGCCCATGCACTATTGCCCCGGCTGTACGCACGGCATCATCCACCGTCTGGTGGCAGAGGTCATTGATGAGTTGGGCATTGAGGGCCGCACCATCGGTGTCGCTCCTGTTGGTTGCTCCGTTATGGCGTATGACTATTTTAACTGCGATATGATTGAGGCGGCTCATGGTCGCGCTCCCGCTGTGGCCACCGGTGTCAAGCGCTCTGATCCCGAGAAGAACATCGTCTTCACCTATCAGGGTGACGGCGACTTGGCTTCCATCGGTATGGCGGAGACGGTGCACGCCGCCGCCCGTAATGAGAACATCACCATCATCTTCGTTAATAACGCCATTTACGGTATGACCGGCGGTCAGATGGCCCCTACCTCGCTGCCGGGTCAGGTCACCCAGACCTCTCCCTACGGCCGTGACGTGAATCACTGCGGTTATCCCATCCGGGTGTGCGAGATGCTGTCCGAACTGGAGGGCGCCACCTATCTGGAGCGGGTCACCGTCAACAACGTGGCCAACATCCGCAAGGCGAAAAAGGCCATCAAAAAGGCTTTCCAGAACCAAATCGATGGCAAGGGTTTCTCCCTGGTCGAGGTGGTGTCCACCTGTCCCACCAACTGGGGTATGACCCCCCAGGCGGCACTGGGCTGGTTGGAGGAGAATATGCTGCCCTACTACCCCCTGGGCGTGTATAAGGACAAGACGGTAGAGGAGGATGCACAATGAGCCAGACCCAGTATTTGTTTTCCGGTTTCGGCGGTCAGGGCATCCTGTTCGCCGGTAAGTTCCTGGCCTATAAAGGATTGATGGAGGACCGTCAGGTCAGCTGGCTTCCTTCCTACGGCCCCGAGATGCGGGGCGGTACCGCCAGCTGCAGTGTCATCCTCAGCGACGAGCCTGTGGGCTCTCCCATTGTCACCCGTCCCGATGTGCTGGTGGCCATGAACCTGCCCTCGCTGGATAAGTTTGAGTCCTCTGTGGCTCCCGGCGGCATCATCTTTGTGGACTCCACCCTGGTGGAGCGCCGTGTGGAGCGCACCGATGTGACCACCTATTATATCCCCGCCACCAAGATGGCTGCCGATAACAGCCTCGGCAATCTGGCCAATATGATTATTGTTGGCAAGTTGCTGGCCGTATTGGGCGAGTACGATGCCGAAAGCATTGTTACCACCTTGGGTAAGGTCATTTCCGCCCGCAAGGCAAATCTGTTGGATGTTAACCGCACCGCCCTGCAGTTGGGCGCCGATTTTGAGTAAGGAGTGAGAGATATGCAGATTACCAAGATCCTCACCGCCACCCCCAAGGAGAAGCCGGCTCCCGACACCTTGGGCTTCGGCAAGATTTTTACCGATCACATGTTTATTATGGACTATTCCGAGGGCCAGGGTTGGCACGATGCCCGCATCGTTCCCTTTGCCCCCCTGTCCATCCACCCCGCCTCCACCGTGCTGCACTATGGCTCCGAGATCTTCGAGGGTCTGAAGGCCTATCGCCGTGCCGATGGCAAGGTGCAGATGTTCCGTCCCATCGAGAACATCCGCCGCATGAACAATTCCGCCGAGCGTATGTGCCTGCCGCAGATCCCTGAGGATATGGCGTTGGAAGCGCTTACAGAGTTCGTAAAGACAGAGCAGGACTGGACCCCCTCGGCCCCCGGCACCTCTCTGTATCTGCGTCCCTTTATGTTCGGTAACGACGAGACGCTGGGCGTGCACGCGGTGCACAATGCCACCTACATCATCATCGCCTCTCCCGTGGGTAGCTACTATAAGGAGGGCATCAACCCCGTCAAGATCATGATCGAGACCGAGGATGTGCGTGCCGTCCGTGGCGGTACGGGTGAGGCCAAGTGCGGCGGTAACTACGCCGCCTCCAACCGGGCCGGCAAGCGTGCCGAGGAAAAGGGCTATTCTCAGGTGCTGTGGCTGGACGGTGTCCACCGCAAGTACATTGAGGAGGTCGGCGCTATGAACGTGATGTTCAAGATCGCCGGCGAGATCGTCACCCCGGCTTTGTCTGGCTCCATTCTGCCCGGTATCACCCGCAAGTCCATCATCGAGGTGCTGAAGGGCAAGGGCTACACCGTGTCCGAGCGCCTGCTGTCCATTGACGAGTTGACCGCCGCTATGGCAGACGGCACGCTGGAGGAGGCCTGGGGTTGCGGCACCGCCGCCGTGGTGTCTCCCATCGGCGAGCTGGCCTATGAGGGCGAGAAGTATCCCGTCAACGGCGGTCAGATCGGTGAGGTGACTCAGATGCTGTACGACACCCTCACCGGCATCCAGTGGGGCAAGGTGGAAGACACCTACGGCTGGACCGTGCAGTTGGATTAAAAAATCTCACCGCCCCACTTGACAAATAAGTGGGGCGGTGGTATAATTTTACGCATATTCTTATATTACCTTAAATGCGTTGATGGAGAACTTTTCATTCACCCGATCGTTTCAGAGAGCCGCCGTTGCTGGGAGGGCGGTACGATCCGAATGAGAATCTGGCTCCTGAGCAGAGCGTCCCAACACCTTGCGTTAGTAGGTCGCTACGGCTTGCCCCGTTATCATGGCAGGAGGCTTGTTGGAGTCTCGCAGAGTGACCGTTATAGGACGGTAACAAGGGTGGTACCACGGAATGGACACATTTCGTCCCTGAGGCAGACAGACTGCTTCGGGGATTTTTTATTTTCAGGTGTGCCAACACATACCGACAGAGGAGAGTTGTTTATGAAACACATTCGCATTGCCGACACAACCTTGTGCCGCGGCCAGTTCAGCTTCAAAGAGAAGATCGAGATGGCCCGTCAGCTGGAAAAACTGGGGGTGGATACCATCGAGTTGGCGCCCATCACCGAGGTGCGGTCGGACACCCTATTGGTGCGTACCATTGCCTCCTTTGTGAAAAATGCCACGCTGTCGGTGGCGGCCGGCATCACCGCCGAGAGCGTGGAGCTGGCAGCGGCAGCGTTGGAGGGCGCAGCAAAGCCCTGCATCCGTATTGAATTGCCTGTTTCTCCCGTAGGGATGGAATACACCTGTCACAAAAAGCCCGATAAGATGCTGCAGTGGATTCCCGCCGTGGTATCCGCCGCTAAGGAAAAGGGCGTGGCTGTGGAGTTCTGTGCGGTGGATGCTACCCGTGCCGACGAGGGATTCCTGCAAGCGGCCATCGACGCCGCCGTTGATGCCGGCGCCGACACGGTTTCGGTTTGCGATTCCACCGGCGGCCGTCTGCCGGACGATTTTGCAGCTTTTATCCGCGACTTGCAGGTGAAGGTGCCTCTGGGCGTCACTTGCGATAATAAGAATGGACTGGCTTGCGCTTCCGCCATTTTGGCGGTGGCGGTGGGGGCTGCCTGTGTCAAGACCGCCGTGGGCGGCGCTGTGACGGATTTGGAGACCTTCGCTACTATGTGCAAGAACTGCGGCGACAGCTACGGCTTTGCTACCGCCATTCGATATACCGAACTGACCCGTACGGTGAAACAGATCGGTTGGATTACCGATCCTACCCGTAACGAGAAGCCTGCGGGTGTGGCTATGCCTGCCAACGAGGGTATCCACCTGGATGCTAAGGACGATCGGGATGCGGTGATGGCGGCGGTAATGCGACTGGGATACGACCTAACCGAAGAGGATCAGGCACGGGTTTACGAGGAGTTCTGCCGCGTGGCGGAGAAAAAGACTGTGGCCTCCAAGGAGCTGGAAGCCATTGTGGCCAGCGTAGCCCTACAGGTGCCGGCGGCCTATCTCTTGGTTAGCTATGTCATTAACACCGGTAACATCATCACCGCTTCTGCCCAGATCACCTTGGAGAAGGACGGCAAGCAGGTGCAGGGTGTTTGCATCGGCGACGGTCCTATCGACGCCGCCTTCCGCGCGGTGGATCAGATCATCGGTCACCACTATGAACTGGACGATTTCCAGATTCAGGCGGTCACCGAGGGTAAAGAGGCGGTGGGGCAGGCGCTGGTCAAGCTCCGTGCCGGCGGGCGGCTCTATTCCGGCAGTGGTATCTCCACCGATATTATCGGCGCCAGTCTGCGCGCCTATCTCAACGCAGTGAACAAGATCATTTACGAGGAGGGTTAACGGATGAAACTCTCTTTTTCCACCAAGGGATGGCATCAGCCTACCTTTGACCAATTTTGTGAGGTTGCCCGCGACCTGCATTTTCAAGGCATCGAACTGCACAACATCTATAACCGCCTTTTCACCGATAAGGACGGAGCGTTTCACGATTATAAAGCGGCTTCCACCCGCCGCCGTCTGTTTGAGAAGGGGCTGGATATCCCCTGCATCGACACGGTGTGCAATGCCGCCGACGGCGTCACCGACACGGCTGTGGAGGAGATCACCCGCTGTTTGTCCATCGCCGCTAACCTGTCCATCCCCTGCGTACGGCTGAAAGCCGCTGATGCGGAGGATAAGGAATCTGCCACGGATTGCGTGTCCGCCTTGGTGGCTCGTATGCTGCCGATGGCGGAGGAGCAGGGGGTCACATTGGTCATTGAGACCTCCGGTCTGTTTGCCGATACCGCCCGTCTGCGGGATCTGCTGGATTCCTTCGCCTGTGACCGGGTGGCGGCGCTGTGGCATTGGTCTGCCGCCTATTATGGCGGTGGCGAGTCCCCGGAAGAGGTCATTAAGAATCTAGGCGCCTACGTTCGCCACGTCCACGTGAGCGATGCGGTGTGCGGAGACGAGGGCATCGAGTACTGTCTGATGGGAGAGGGCGAACTGCCCATCAAGGAAATGATGTTGGCGCTGCGCTCGGTGAATTATGACGGCTATATTTCGCTGGTTTGGGATCCTGCTTGGTGTCCTGAACTGGATGATATGGAGATCATTCTCACTCAGTTCGTGCATTATATGCGCCAGTTTGGGGATACTTCCCGTAACGAGAGTGCACTGTACTGGAATCGCGCCCATACCGGTAAGTATGTGTGGGAGAAGGATCGACTCATCGACTGCACCTTCTCTCAGGTGCTGGATCGGATGGTGGAAGAGTTCCCTGATCAGTATGCTTTCAAATACACCACTTTGGATTACACCCGCACCTACACCGAATTCCGTGACGACGTGGACCAATGTGCCCGCGCTCTCATCGCTCTGGGGGTTAAGGCGGGTACCCACGTGGCGGTGTGGGCCTCCAATGTGCCCCAGTGGTACATCGCTTTCTGGGCTACGGTGAAGTTGGGCGCGGTGCTGGTGACGGTGAATACCGCCTACAAGATCCACGAGATCGAATACTTGCTCCGTCAGTCGGACAGTCACACCCTCATTATGACCGAGGGCGCCAAGGACTGCCACTATGGGCAGATCGTGGCGGAACTGTGTCCCGAACTGGCCACCACCAAGGCGGGTCAGCCCCTCCATGCCAAGCGGCTGCCTTTCCTGCGCAACGTAATCACCGTGGGGTATAAGCAGAAGGGTTGTCTGGAATGGAACGAGGCTTTGGAGCGGGCTCAGCAGGTGCCTCTGTCTGAGGTGCATCGCATGGCCGCCGCCGTTAACAAGGATGATGTGTGCAATATGCAGTACACCTCCGGTACCACCGGCTTTCCCAAGGGTGTAATGCTGACCCATTACAATGTGGTGAACAACGGAAAATACATCGGCGACCATATGGATCTGTCTACGGCGGACCGTATGATGATTCAGGTGCCTATGTTTCATTGCTTCGGTATGGTGCTGAGTATGACCGCCAGTATGACCCACGGCACCACTATGTTGCCATTGCCTTATTTCTCTCCCAAGCCGGCATTGGCCTGTGTGCATAACGAACACATTACCGCCTTCAACGGCGTGCCTACGATGTTTATCGCTATGATGCAGCATCCCGACTTTGAGAAGACGGATTTCTCCCATATGCGCATCGGTATTATGGCCGGTTCCAACTGCCCTGCCGACCTGATGAAAGAGGCGGCCACCGGACGAATGGGAATGCGGGAGATTGTGTCAGTGTACGGACAGACCGAGGCTTCCCCCGGTTGCACGATGAGCAGTTACTATGATTCCCTGGAGGTGCGCACCGAAACGGTGGGCAGCGCCTTTGCCAACGTAGAATGCAAGATTATCGACCCTGAGACAGGTGCGGATTGTCCCGATGGTGTCAACGGTGAGTTTGTGGCCCGAGGCTACAACATTATGAAGGGCTACTACAAGATGCCCAAGGCTACCGCCGAGACCATCGACAAGGATGGTTGGCTGCATACCGGTGACCTGGCTTGCCGCCGTGCCGACGGCAACTATAATATCACCGGTCGTCTGAAAGATATGATTATCCGCGGTGGCGAAAACATTTACCCTAAGGAGATCGAGGAGTTTATTTACACCTGCTCCAAGGTGCGGGACGTGCAGGTTATCGGTGTACCCGATCAGCGGTACGGCGAAGAGATTATGGCCTGCATCATCCTCAAAGAAGGGGAGCAGATGACCGAGACGGAAATGACCGAGTACATCGCTTCCCATATGGCGCGGCATAAGGTGCCCCGTTACATCCGATTTGTGGAGCAATTCCCCATGAATGCCGCCGGAAAAATTCTCAAATACAAGATGCGGGAAGAAGCCGAAGAATGGGTTAAAGCAAAACAGTAAAGTGTGGTGAACCGAGATGATCGGACAATACAAAATAATGGATGCCCACTGTCACGTGTATCCGGCCACCATCGCTTCTAAGGCGGTGGGAGGCACCGATACCTTCTATGGAGTCACCTCGGTGTACGACGGCACGGTGGAGACCCTGCTGGATAAGGAGATTGCCGCCGGTGTAGATCATTTTGTTATTCAGTCGGTGGCTACCACCCCCAAGCAGGTGAAAAGCATCAATGAGTTCATCGCCCGCACCGTATCAGAAGGGGAGGGGCGCTTCACCGGTCTGGGCACCCTTCACCCTGAAAGCGCCGACCTGGCGGGGGATGTGGCGCATATATTGGAATTGGGGCTCAAAGGGGTCAAGATGCATCCCGACATTCAGGCCTTCAAGATCGATGATTACCGTTGCCTGAAAATCTACGAGCTGTGCGAGGAGCATCACCTGCCGGTGTTGCTTCATACCGGTGATGACCGCTATGATTATTCCAATCCCAACCGTCTGTTGCCGGTGTTGGAGATCTATAAGGATCTCACCTTCATCGGCGCCCATCTGGCGGGTTACTCCATTTGGGAGGAAGCCTGCGATAAGCTGGGTCACGCCCCCAATCTGTATGTGGATTGCTCCTCGTCCTTTTTCCGTCTTTCAATGGGAAAGGCGGAGGAACTGATCCGCCGTTGGGGGGCGGAGCGGGTGCTGTTCGGCACCGATTATCCCATGTGGGCGGCGGACGAGGAACTGGCCACCCTGCTATCTATGGATTTCACCGAGGGAGAATTCCGCAAGATCCTGTGGGATAATGCCTACAATTTGTTTGTTAAATGAAAAAACTGCCGAGGCATCGCCTCGGCAGTTTTTACGTTATAATTTCAGATCTTCGCGAATGGCTTTTTCGGCACGCTCGGCAAGGGTGCCGGTGTTGTTTTCTTTTACAACCTCTTCGCTCATCATGTCCACCACGTGCAGATGTACCCGCTTGAACCAAAGGGACGTTTTCTCATACCGGATGGTGGTCACCACGATGGGGCACTCGGCCAGTTTAGCAATCTTGAAAGAGCCGGCGTGGAAGGGGAGGAGACTCCCGTCCTTGCTGCGGGTTCCCTCGGGGTAGATGCCTACGGACAGTCCCACATCCCGAATTAGCTCGGCGGCCCGCTTGATGGTGGTTACTGCGTTGCGGGCGTTCTCCCGATCGATGGGGAGAAAGCACAGGCGGCGCATAATGGTTCCAATCACTGGAATTTTGAACACGCCTGGTTTTGCCACAAACACGACGTTGTGGTCGGTCAGCGCCGCCGCGGTGCAGAGGGGATCGAAGGCAGAGCGATGATTTCCTACCAGCAGATAGGGGCGGTTGGGCAATTTCTCTTTTCCCTCCACCTTGACGGAGTAACCTATGAGCAACAGCACCCAAGTCAGTGTCCATTCGATGATGCGGTGGGTGATGTGTTGCGTACGGGGAGAGGGATCGTGTTTCGGTAGCAGCAAAAAGGAGCCTATTACTATCAAAATGTACAACAGACCGACAGCAAGGTAGAATCCCACCCAAATGGGGAGACGCCACCAAAAAGAGATAGAGGGACATACAGTGTATAACAATGATGTGGCAAAACAGCTCCAACAGGCAAATAAAATCATTAACAGCATCCTATCCCTCCTTTCTCAGTCTTGTGTTCTATTTTACCATAATTCTCCGATTCGTCAAGAGACAATGAAAAAGACCGCTCACCGGACGGTGAACGGTCTTAGTCAAACTAATGTAAAATTAGTTCTCGCCCTTCATGCTGGCGAAGCACTCGCTGCAATAGACGGGGCGATCCTCACGGGGCTTGAAGGGCACTTTGCACTCCTTGCCGCAGTTGGCGCACACGGCGTCATGCATCTCACGCTCGGGACGGCCGGCATTCTTGCGGGCGTCACGGCAGGCCTTGCAGCGCTGGGGCTCGTTAACGAAACCCTTCTCAGCGTAGAACTCCTGCTCACCGGCGGTGAAGATGAACTCGTTACCGCACTCTTTGCATACTAAAGTCTTGTCCTCGTACATGGTTTTACCTCGCTTTGATAATGATAATATCTGCCCCGTGGGCATATATTGCAAACGGCTGCATGCCGTATTTGCCAAGGGTTAATGGGTGTCCGCCAGTTTGCGACGGATTCGCTGTACGGTGTTATCCACCGATTTCTTGGTGATTGCCAGTTGCGCTGCGATATCCTCGTAGGAGATATCGCTCAGGCGGAGCAACAGCACCTGATATTCCATAGGGGTGAGCCGTTGTTGCAGATGGGAGAGCAGTCCGTCCAGTGCCTCTTGCTCCTGTAATTGCAAGGCAGGATCTCCGGTGTCGTCCGCTAACTCCAAATCGTCCTCTAAGGGACGCTCATAGTCCGCGCGGGGAGCACAACGCCGTACTACCGATATGAGACGGTGGCGAATGCATGTGGTGGCGTAGGTGGTAAAAGAAGCGCCCCGCTCCGGTTGGTAACAGCGCACCGCAGCCAATAATCCCAACAGAGCCTCCTGTGCCAAATCCTCATCTTCGACACCCACACAGCGAAAGGACTGTACCTGTGCGTGGATGAGAGGAGCCATACGCGCTGTGATAACGGCAAAGGCTTCTTGGTCGCCGGCAGCCGCCTGATGGATCGGTAATGAGCGATTGTCCACATCGATCCTCCTGACTGACGGCAAAATAGGGCATACTATCCCCATCCCAAAAAGATACATATGCAGTATACTTGACTTTCTTTCGGTTGTCAACACCCAATTTGTGAATTTATAAGAATATTTATATCCGAGTGGAATATATTCGTGCGATTTATACAAAAACAAGTAAATATCGACAAACTTTTAGCGATTTAAAGCGAATAATCCTAGGTTTTCTGTTGACTTTTTGCCCCGTTCATATTAAAATGAATTATTGTATTGTAGGGTGCTGTTTCACCCTAGGCTGAGGAGGCAATGACGATGAAAAATACCGAAAAAACCATGGAAAAGATCGTGACCTTGTGTAAAGGTCGCGGCTATATCTTCCCCGGTTCTGAGATCTATGGCGGCTTGGCCAATACCTGGGACTACGGTCCTTTGGGTGTGGAACTCAAGAACAACGTCAAGAAGGCTTGGTGGAAGAAGTTCGTGCAGGAGAACCCCTACAACGTGGGTCTGGACGCGGCCATCCTGATGAACCCCCAGACCTGGGTGGCCTCCGGTCACGTGGGCGGCTTCTCCGATCCCCTGATGGATTGTAAAGAGTGTAAGGAGCGCTTCCGCGCCGATAAGGTGATCGAGGACTGGTGTCAGGAGAACGGCGTCACGCTGGATAAGCCCATCGATGCCTATTCTCAGGCAGAGATGAAGGAGATTGTGGAGAAGAACAACATCCCCTGTCCCACCTGCGGCAAGCACAACTGGACCGATATTCGTCAGTTTAACCTGATGTTCAAGACCTTCCAGGGCGTTACTGAGGATGCCAAGAATACGGTGTATCTGCGTCCCGAGACCGCTCAGGGCATCTTTGTCAACTTCCAGAACGTGCAGCGTACCACCCGCCGCAAGCTTCCCTTTGGCGTTTGTCAGGTAGGTAAGAGTTTCCGCAACGAAATCACCCCCGGCAACTTCACCTTCCGTACCCGTGAGTTTGAGCAGATGGAGCTGGAGTTCTTCTGCCAGCCCGGCACCGAGTTGGAATGGTTCAAGTACTGGAAGGAGTTCTGCCACCAGTGGCTGCTGGGTCTGGGCATGAAGGACGAGAACCTGCGCCTGCGTGACCACGACCCTGAGGAGCTGAGTCACTATTCCAACGCCACTACCGACTTTGAGTTTGTGTTCCCCTTCGGCTGGGGCGAGCTGTGGGGCGTGGCCTCCCGCACCAACTTCGACCTGATCGCTCACCAGACCACCTCCGGTAAGGATATGACCTATTTCGATCAGGAGAAGAACGAGCACTATATTCCTTATGTTGTGGAGCCCTCTCTGGGCGCCGACCGTGTCACTCTGGCCTTCCTGGTAGGGGCCTATGACGAAGAGGTGGTGGACGCCGAGAAGAACGACACCCGTGTGGTGATGCGTCTGCACCCCGCCTTGGCTCCTTTTAAGTGCGCTGTTCTGCCTCTGAGCAAGAAACTGGGTGACAAGGGCCGCGAGATTCAGGCGGAGTTGTCCAAGTACTTTATGGTGGATTACGACGATGCCGGTTCTATCGGTAAGCGTTATCGTCGTGAGGATGAGATTGGTACGCCCTATTGCATCACCGTGGACTTCCAGACCGTGGGTGATGAGAATACTCCTGCGGACAATGCCGTCACTGTCCGTGACCGTGACACTATGGAGCAGGTGCGTGTGCCTATCAGTGAGCTGAAGGCTTATCTCGAGGAGAAGATCGCGTTTTAATTTTTTAAGTATGAAAAAAGATAAAAACGTTCCGACGGAGATGACGAGATGAATCGTATGCTGTTGAGCCATGAGAAACGAATTGCACAAAAACTGGATGTTTGTGTGGTCGCCTTTTTGATTCTGCAGGTCGGCACCCTTCTTGTCGCTGCTTTACTGTGGCTGCCCGCTGTTTTTGGTTTTGGTGTGTGGACGGTGGCGTATGGCGCACTGATTCTTGTGGCTGCGTCGAAAGGATGGGATCGCTTTTATTCGTTTTATGTTGGCGGTATGAGCGATTCTTATCAAAAAAGACATACGCACACAATACTAACGGGAATCCTTTTTCTCCTGCTGGGTACAGGCGGGAGCGTAATACTGCTATTGCTGTTTCTGGGCATTATTTGATGTCTTGCAATAATCAACCAAAAAGGTCTGCGGCGTCTGCCGCATACCTTTTTCTTGCATAATGGGCGGGGCTGTAGTATAATCTACTTAGAAGAGGTGATACCAATGGCAGTAAGACTGAATGAAAACAAGGAGATCGTAGAGCGCATCAAAGCGGGGTTGAAGGCTAAGGATGGTTACTGTCCTTGCCGTTTGTCCAAGACCGAGGAGTTTAAGTGCATCTGTAAGGAGTTTCGCGAGCAGATAGCAGACCCTGATTTTGAGGGCTATTGTCATTGCTTGCTGTATTACAAGAGTAAAGATTAAGGAGGAAGAAGCTATGTCCGTGTTAACGATTACTGCTGACAATTTCGAGCAGGAGGTGCTGAATGCATCGGCACCGGTACTCATTGATTTCTGGGCCACCTGGTGTGGTCCCTGTCAGATGATGGGACCGATCGTGGATGCCTTCTCCGAGTCTCACCCGCAGGTGGTAGTAGGCAAGGTGAACGTAGATGAGCAGCCTCAGTTGGCTGCCGCCTTCGGCATCCAGAGCATCCCTACTCTGGTAGTGTTGAAAGAGGGCAAACTCGCCAATATGGCGGTAGGTGTCCAAACCGAGGAACAGCTGGAAGACCTGCTGGCGAAATAAGCAGACGATTTGACGCCGACGAGATTCGTCGGCGTCTTTTTTGTTTTTCGGATTTGTCGATTGCTGTCGATGAAAAATACCATTATTTGGGTTTTTACTATTGCCATTTTTTACCATTTGTGATAAGATAATCCCGCCGGCAAATCAAAAGAAGGAGAAAGAGAGAATCATGAGTGGAAAAATCAGTGTCCTATTAGCGGATAACAGCGAATATTTTGCCATACCCTGTGCCAACGTGATGAAGGCTCACGGACTGGATGTAACTATGACGGAAAAGGACGGGAAAGCGGTATTGGAAGCGCTTACAACCCAGCAACCGGACGTAGTGCTAATGGATCTGTTTCTGCCGAGGCTGGATGCGCTGGGTGTGCTCAGCAGTATGGAGGGGATCCGTTTATCCCATCGACCGCGGATGATGATAATGTCTGCCTTTGACAATCCGACATTGGAACGAGAGGCTATGGCGGCAGGGGCGGACTATTATTTTCTCAAGCCCTTTGATGCGGCGAGTATGGCTCAGCGCATCCTGGCTCTATGCAGCGAGCCTGTTTCAACCGACCGCACCGTTCTGCACAGGGAAGAAGAATCCAATTTGGAGATGCAGGTTACCGAGATCATTCACCAGATCGGCGTACCGGCGCATATCAAAGGATACCGCTATTTGCGGGATGCTATCCTGATGGCCATCGAGGATGGACAGATCATCAACGCGGTAACCAAACGGTTGTATCCTGCGGTGGCCAAAATGCATGGTACTACATCTTCTCGGGTGGAACGTGCTATTCGTCACGCCATTGAAGTAGCATGGGATCGGGGCGATGTGGATACCCTCACCTCATACTTTGGTTACACAATCCATAATGAGCGCGGCAAGCCTACGAATTCGGAGTTCATTGCTATGATTGCGGATAAGTTCCGTTTACAACTAAAAGTATCCTGATTTGGCATAATCCACAAGAAAAGGTTATAATTTTCTCTCCTAAATACTAAAATATATTGTTTATCAAGATTGACAAGAAAAAAGTCATCTAGTAAAATTATAGTAATGGGGCAAAACAGCCTTTTTATGGTGTAGGGGAGAAACGTATGAGCAAGAACAGAGTGATCGCTATCAGTCGTGAATACGCCAGTGCGGGCAGCGAGATTGGCAAGCGTGTGGCCGCTGAGTTGGGTATTCCTTTCTATGACAAACAATTTGTAGATGAAGCCGTCAAGAACAGCGGTCTTTCTGAGGAATTCATTCAGCACGAGGAGCAGAAGTTTATCAGCAGTTTGCTGTTTAATTTGGCCACCGGTGGTTACCACTATGCCAACGATAAGTCTGTGTCCGATCAGTTACATATTGCCGAGAGCAACGCCATCAAGAATTTGGCCGCTCAGGGACCCTGCGTGATTGTGGGTCGATGTGCGGATTGCATCCTGCGAGAGGAAGCAGACCTGTTCAGCGTGTTCATTCACGCAGATATGAATGTGCGCGCCGAGCGGTGCGTGGAGCTTTACGGGGTGGAGCGTCGCCGTGTCGAGCAGTACATCCGCGAGAAGGATCGTACCCGTGCCCGTCATTATGAGTATTACACCGATCAGGTGTGGGGCGATCGTAAGAATTATCACCTATGTGTTAACTCTGGTCGTTTTGGCATCGACAAGTCGGTGCAGCTCATTTTGCAGGCGCTGAAACTTGCTGAGGAATAAGAAGGAGCACAGAATGGGAAATAACAGACACCACGGTCGTGCCCCCCGTGAGTTCTTTACCTTGGGCGAGCATACTATCGGCAGCAGTGTGTATCGATTCCAGTATGATGGTCGTCTGTACCGCATCGTGGGACAGAAGCCGGAACAGGAGGAAGAGCTCCTAATGGAAGAAACGGAGAGCCGCGCGGCTTATGATGCATGGAACCACATCAAACGCCCTGAGCGTTTTGGTGGTATGGTGGTTTTTCCGGAAAAACAATAAGACAAATAGCGGGTGTCCACGGGCACCCGCTATTTTTAGCGCAATGAAAAAATGAGAGGAGGGGAAGGACATGCTAAAAAAGAATCAGTTTGTTGAATTGACCGTCACCGGTATTACCGGAGAGGGGAGCGGTGTGGCGCGGTACGTATCGGAGGACTATCCGGCTCCCGGCTTCGTGGTGTTCATTCCAGGAACTGCATTGGGAGATCGGCTGATCTGCCGTATTGTGAAAGTGCTGAAAAACCACGCCTTTGGTATTGTTGAAGAACTGTTAGTACCCTCTTCCGATCGATTGCCTCAGGTGGATTGCCCTGCTTTCGGTCGATGTGGCGGATGCAATTGGCGGCATGTCACCTACGAGGCGGAATGCCGTTATAAGCAGAACTGGGTGCAGGATACCATGCGTCGTGTGGGCGCCGTAGAGGCGCCGGTGCTGCCCCTCATCGGCGGAGATCATCCTGATCGCTACCGCAATAAGGCCCAATTCCCCGTAGCCGAAGGAACAGACGGCCCGCTCATTGGCTTCTTTGCGCCCCGCAGTCATCGAATTATTCCCTGTCGGGATTGTCGCTTACAGCCGAAGGGCTATGCCGCCGTGCTGGATGCGGTGGATGCGTGGATGCGAGCCAGCGGTGCCGCGGCCTATGACGAGGAGCGGCACACGGGTTTGGTGCGGCATATCTACATCCGCCAGGCGGCGGTGACCGGCGAGATGATGGTTTGTCTGGTATGCACCAAGGCAAAACTGCCCGAGGTAGACACCTTAATAGAACGGATGCAGCAGGCGGCACCGGCTCTGGTGAGCCTGACCGTGAATATCAATCCCGAGCGTACCAATGTGATTCTGGGCAGCCGTAACGTGACCCTGTGGGGTGCCGATTCCATCGTAGATCGGTTGTGCGGGCTGCATTTTCGTCTTTCCCCTCACTCCTTCTATCAGGTCAACCACGCCCAGACGGAGAAACTGTACCGCCTGGCGGCGCAAGCGGCGGGCCTCACCGGCAAGGAGACACTGCTGGATCTGTACTGCGGAACCGGCACCATCGGTCTTTCTATGGCCCACACCGCCGGCTGCGTCATCGGTGTGGAAGTGGTAGAGGCGGCGGTGCGGGACGCCCGACGGAATGCTGCCGCCAATCACATTCGCAATGCTCGCTTTATCTGTGCCGATGCGGCACAGGCGGCGGCCCAACTGAAAAAGGAAGGCACCCACCCTGACGTGGTGATTCTGGATCCGCCTCGCAAGGGATGTTCCCCCGATCTCATCGACACGGTGGCCGAAATGGCCCCGTCGCGAGTGGTATACGTATCCTGCGATCCCGCCACTCTGGCGCGGGATCTGCGCCTGTTTGCCGAGAAGGGCTATCGTACCCAGTGGGTACAGCCGGTGGATCTGTTCCCCCGTACTGCTCACGTGGAGAATGTGGCGTCGTTGACGAAAGAAAGATAAACAGAGGAAGCTATGAGCAAACTGCAAATCAAATGCCCCCACGCCAAAAAGTGCGGCGGCTGCCAACTTCAAAATATGGAATATCGGCGTCAGTTAAGTTTTAAGCAGGTTAAGGTGATCAAACTGCTGGGTAAATACCGCCACGTGGACGAGATCATCGGGATGGAGCACCCGTATCATTATCGCAACAAGGTGCAGGCGGACTTCGGCGAGCGCAACGGCGAAATTATTTCGGGCATTTATCAGTCCTCCACCCACAAAATCGTCCCTGTGGACCGCTGCCTGATCGAGGACGAGAAAGCGGACGAGATTATCGTGACCGTACGCAAACTGCTGAAAAGTTTTAAAATGCGGGCCTTCAACGATGGGACAATGAAGGGCTTTTTGCGGCACGTTCTCATTAAGAGAGGCTTTTCCAGCGGCGAGATCATGGTGGTGCTGGTTACTTCTGTGATGGATTTCCCAAAAGAGGAGTCCTTTGTGAACGCCCTACTGACCCGTCATCCGGAAATCACCACGGTGGTGCAGAACGTGAACAACAAGCGCACCAGTTTGCTGCTGGGCGAGGAGAGCCGCGTGCTGTACGGAACGGGATACATCGAGGAGGATTTGTGCGGTTTCCGTTTCCGCATTTCCCCCAAGGCCTTTTATCAGATCAACCCCATCCAGACCGAGATTTTGTATAACAAAGCGCTGGACTTTGCTGCGTTGACCGGTAAGGAGACGGTGCTGGACGCCTATTGCGGCACCGGCACCATCGGCATCATCGCTTCGCCCAAGGCGAAGCGGGTGGTGGGCGTGGAGCTCAATGGCGATGCCGTCCGTGATGCCAAGGAGAATGCCGCCCTCAACGGGGTGGAGAACATCGAGTTTTATGAGGACGATGCCGGTCGATTTATGGTGAAAGCGGCGCGCAAGGGTACTAAATACGACGTAGTGATTATGGATCCGCCTCGCGCGGGTGCCAGCCTGGATTTCCTGAAATGTTTGGTCACGCTGGCTCCGAAACGGGTGGTGTATATTTCCTGCAACCCCGAAACCCAGGCCCGCGACCTGACCTTCCTTGTGAAAAACGGCTATAAGGTCAAGAAGATTCAGCCGGTGGATATGTTCCCCCACACGGAGCATGTGGAATGTATTGTTTCTTTACGTCGGCAAAAGGTAGATGAACATATCCACTTTGATGTAGATGTTTCCAACCTGCCGAAGTCCTCTCGTTCTACTGCGACCTATTCCGAGATTAAGGAATATGTGCAAGAAAAATATGGTCTTTCCGTTTCTACTCTCAATATCGCACAAATAAAACAAAAGTACGGAATTAAAGAGAGAGAAAACTATAACAAGGGGCAGAACAAATACCGAGTTCCGAACTGCACCCCCGAAAAGGAAAAAGCCATTGTTGATGCTTTCAAGCATTTTGGAATGATATAAAAAGATAGGCAGGAGCATTGTGCTCCTGCCTGTTTTTTGTTTATCTTAACTCGTCAAAAACATCGCTCTCAATGCCTTGTGGGGCGGTTTCTTGTTCGTCCGCAAATACATCCTCAACCATCTCTCGCAACTCCTTTTCAAGCCTTTCACATTCGCTTTTGTGCCACTCGTGAAGTGTTTGGTGTTCTGCCCTCGTTTCGTCCTTGCTCTTACCACGAGCCAAACCGAACGGCGACATCGCTTCGGCATAACTGTCCTGCATTTCAACGACCTGCTTTTTCTTGTTGAAGAACCTCGATGAATTGAAACGCCCATTCTCATCGGTCATCAATACAAAGCAATGCAAGTGGGTTGTGCGTTCATCTCGGTTGAGGTCTGCCCTTATCATATTGCCCCTGCCAAAAGTGTCCCGCACCCAAGCAAAATTGGCTCGCACCCATTCCGGCAACGGAATGTGGTCTTCCATCTCGGGCGAGAATGTCAAAACCAACTCGCACAACACATTGGCATCCTTGCGGACTTTTCGCCCAGTTGCCTTTTCTTGCTCCTTGATGGCTTTTCGGACGGTCTGTGTCATCGTCTCTTCGTATCTTTTCCACGTGCGGTTCTCGCTCTCTCGCTCCGAGTGTTTTCTGTGCTTCAATCGCTCGCGGTGGGTTTGGTGTCGTTCAATGTTCGCCACCGAACCCGCCTTATATTTTGCAAATCGCATTATAGCATAGTTGCTCATTGCAAAACCTCCTTTGCTCTTTTGATGATGTGAGGAGCAAAGGGACGGCAACCACAAAAGGGGAATGTTGCCGCCCACCTTACTTCAAAGCACTTCGGACAGGTGCTTTTCCGTGCGGTCATATCTCTGCTCCTTGATAACAGTATGAAGCAACTGTTTTTATTTCGCAGAAATATGACTTACTACGACTTGTCCCAAGTCAGCAAGGTCTGCCGACGGCTGTTTGCAAACAATATCATTCATATTTATTGCAAAGGAAAACGGAAAGGAGCGGTGTAGGATGAACGAAACCTTGGACGATTTGAAGCGGAAACGAGATGTCGTGGAGCAGGATGTGCAGGCATTATTTGAAACCTTACAAAGCGAAATGGGTGAAAGAAAAGAGGTGTGAGAGATATTCTCTCGCACCTCTTTCTTTGTTCGTCAAATTCCAATTTATCAGACATTAACTGTCCTACACTCTAAAAAGCCTTGATATTACTGGGTTTTCCAGCAACTTTAAACTCAACTGTTATGTATTTTCCCTTGTTTTTGCCCTTATGAGCGAAAATAAGGGAAACTTTTTATATCTAACCGCCAACTACCTTATCGAGCAGTCTTGCGGAAGTACGCTTCGCCTCTCTTGTAGAGTGAGCGTAGACATTCATCGTGGTACTGACATCAGAGTGACCTAAAAGCTCCTGCACATCCTTCGGCGCTGCTCCGTTAGAGAGCAGATTACTTGTGAATGTGTGACGCAGTTGGTGGAAATGGAACCCTTCCAAACCCTCTACCTTTTTGCTTGCCCGTTTGCACATAATACCGATCGTGCTTGGCGATTCATACGCTCCGTCAGGTCTTAAGCATACAAAGGATATCTCCTTGTATCCCTCGGGAACCTTTTCGTTTCTAGGCAACGTATATACCTCATAGTAATTGCGGTCTTTTTCCTTAACCTCACAGTAATAATTGAGGCGGTATAATTCGCCGTATTTGAAACGGTTTTTGTGCTGTTCAAGCTTGGCCGTTCGCAGAATCTCTGCCAAAGTGTCACAGAAGTCCACCGTGCGGACTTTCCTACGTTTGGTAGCCCCTATCTCCGTTTTGTGCCTTGAGTTATTGTAGCGCATGCTGCGGCGTACCGTAAGGTACTGCTT
>JAZNJO010000055.1:0-3595 GCA_045578085.1 Acutalibacteraceae bacterium
TATACCTTGTAACAAAATCTGTTAGCTGCTTTATGGAAAAATCATACTTTTCACATATTTCTCTTTTGCTTTTTCCTTGTCTTCTCATCTCTAATATTTCTTTTTCATATTCGTTTATATGACGATAATTTCTTGACATAAGAAAACCTCCTATGGTAGTTGTTTTAATTCTACCATAGGAGGTCGCTTTTTTCTATTGTCCGTTTTTACTGGACCTGTGCACGAGTTACCGTTCTTTTTTAAATATTTTAAGGGTCAGCTCGCCCTCATCGTTAAACACACAGGTATACTTGCCGATGGTGTGAGTACCAATGAGTCGGTAACCGTAATCATCCAGATAATAGCTCTTATCGTTATGCTTGACCCATTGGCTGTACACCATCCGTCCGTCGGCATCCAGATAGCACCAGCCGTTGGAATCCGCCCGGAAGGCATTGGTGACGCAGTAGCCATCTTCGCCCAAATAGCACCAGCCGACCGAGTCCTTGACCCACTTGTTGGTGACCATCCGTCCGTCGGTGCCCAAATAGCACCAACCCACCGAGTCACCAACCCATTTGTTGGTGACACAGTAGCCGTTATAACCAACGTAACACCAACCTACGGAATCCCGCACCCATTTATCGGTGACCATCCGTCCGTCAGCGTCCAAATAGCACCAACCGCGAGAGTCTGCCACCCATTGGTTCGTCACGCAATACCCGTCGGCGCCCAGATAGCACCAGCCGACCGAATCGCGCCGCCACTGACTGAACTGCTGTTCGCCGTAGTTATAATATACCCAGCGGCCATTCTGCTGTATCCAACCGTTTATAACAGGATCCACGGGATTCTCGGGTTGTTCAGGTTCCTCAGGGTCATACGGTAAATCGGGCATCTGCTCTACAACGTCATATGCCACCGAGATGGAAAGCCCTTTGCAGGAAACGGTAAAGGTGTAGGCGCCGAGAGCGGAACTATCGAAATCCGAAACGGAATAATCGCCCCGATAGGGCACCGTCACCTCTCCGAAGATCAGTGCTAATTCCATACCATTCAAATCTAAAGTTTCCCCCACCAGATAAACGGTCTTACGGGGCGCTTTGGTTAGCACCAAGCCTTCCGGTTCCGCGCCCGCAGGCGTTTCGATCTCTTCGTCGGCATAGGCGGTCACCAACCGCGAGGAAGTATATACGGTTTGATTCGGCTCAGGAGACAAAGGCCACCCGCCGAATTTATCCTCATTAAAGACACCGGCGGATTTGAGATTGTGCTGACCGTGCTCGTCGTAGCGGGTGATCATCACCTCGTTTCCGCGGATGCGGAACAAGGTGGCGGTCATCGCCGTATCCACTCCCTCCGCAGGAGCACTATAATTGGATAAATATCCGGGATTCATATAGGTAAAGTGCAACGTCTCCTCCGTATAGTGACCGTCGAAGTCATCCCCTTGACCGATAAGAATGGTATCCCCTTTTTTCAGATACACCGCTGCACCGCCGAGAAAATCGTCCTCGTAACCGTGGGAGTGACCGTATAACTGAATGATGTTCAGCCCTTTGGCACCGTACTCATTCAGCACATCGAATAAGATATGGCCGTTGCAAGCCGTATAATCCATCAGCGTCAAGTTACCCCAATGCAGGGGGACGTGGTTCACGATAAATATCGGCGCCTGCCAACCGCTTTCCAGTTTTTCCGCAAGATACGTCGATAAAGCGGCGGCGGTATTGCGGACGGTCTGTTCATTGTATCCGCGCTCGCTGTATTCATCTTCGTGGATGACGTACACACCATATGCACCATTTGGTGCGTCGTGATCTCCGGATACCGACACTCCTTCTGCATCAATGGGATCGTGGTTACCCTGAGAGAATATCATAGGGCCATCCACAAAATCGCCCACGGTTTCCCGGATGGCTTGTAAACCCAATTCACTCTGCTCTTTATTGTAATAGAGCGAATAGTCGCCGTTACACAGCAGACCGTCCACCTGAAAGGTACCGTCCACCCGCATAGCGTCCAATATGGCACGCAGGCGGTTCTGGCCCTCCGCAACGGAGGTGTGCTGGAAATCACCGAAGGCCAGCAGCACCGTCTCCTGCTGCGCCTTTGCCAGTGCGGTAAGCGGGAACAGACCCAGCACCAGTGCCACAATGAACCAAAGAGAAACAAACCGTTTCACAGGTCGTTCCCTCCTTTCAAATTTGATTTAAAAAGGCGGCAACCCACACAGGTTGCCGTCTTCGTTTAGTTTTGTTTACGCACGATGCGGTAGTCGTCCCGCACCCGATAATAGGGACAGCGCTGCTGACCCGACATAAGAAACCGCTCGTATTCATCCATATCCAGATTCATTACGCACTCGTAGGTGTCGGTTTCTTCATCGTAGTCGTAATAATCGCAGTCCTCACACCGAATATCCTGCATAGCGGTCACCTCAACATTATTCCTGCTCGTAGGTGAAATATTCCTTGGCAATATACAAGGGGCGGTGCTTGCCCTGAATGTAGATACGGGCAATGTATTCTCCGATAACACCCAAGGTGATCATCTGCAAGCCACCGATGAGCAGAATTAACACAATGATGGTGGGATAACCGGGGATGGCGATACCGAAGGCCAGCTTCTGCACCACAACCACCACCATATACACCAGCGACAACAACGCCATGATCAGGCCGGTAAAGGTGGACACTTTCAGCGGGAAAGTGGTATAAGAAACGATGCCGTCCAGAGCGTATTTGACCAGCTTCCAGAAGGACCAGTTGGTGGTGCCGGCGTTGCGCTCCTGCGCCACGTAGGGAATAAAGTGGGTGTTGAAACCCACCCAAGAGAAAATACCCTTGGAGAAGCGGTAGCACTCGGTGACGCTGAGCATCGCCTCCGCCACGCCGCGGCGGAAGGTACGGAAATCGCTGGCACCCTCGTGGAGGCTGATGTCGCAGATCTTGTCCATCATCCGATAGAAGGTCTTTTTGCACCAAGAGGTAAACTTATTCTCGATGCGATCCTCCTGATAGGCGGCCACGCAGTCGAAATCAGGGTTGTTATCCAGAAACTCCACCATCTCCATCACGATCTCAGGGCTCTGTTGCAGATCCGCATCCAGCAGGGTGACGTACTCCCCCACCGCCTTCTGCATACCCGCATACATAGCGGATTCTTTGCCGAAATTACGTGACAAGTTAACGATCTTTACAGGGCAGCGATCCGCTTCATAGATGGATTTCAGCGCTCCCCAAGTATTATCGCGGCTGCCGTCGTTGACAAAGATGAGCTCATAGGAGGATACCCGTCCCTCGAAGGTCTTCATACAAACCTCTTGCAGAGGAGCCACGTTCAATTCTTCATTAAAGCAAGGGATAACAACCGAAAGTTTCATATTCCTTACCTCCAAACTTCCAATATCTAATTAATTATACCAAAAAGTTGTACGAATGGCAAGAAAAAAATCGAGCGGCAGAGAAATCTCTGCCGCTCGATTTTTATCAAATCAGAGCGCCGCTCTGGGCAAACGTATAAGTCTTGCCGTCGATGATATAAGTCGGAGGCCAAGCGGTCTTAGGAAGACAAACTGGTAAGACAACTCCTTGGCTCACAGAACGACATGGCT
>JAZNJO010000056.1:0-31279 GCA_045578085.1 Acutalibacteraceae bacterium
CGTCCACGTCAAAGCTGACCTTGAGCAGTTGGTGCTTATCCTTCCAGTCCACCTTAGCGTGGAAGTCCACGCGGGGGCTATCGGCGTAGAAGATGGTATCCACGTCGATTCGGGAATTCTGTCCCAGCTTGTATGCAGAGCGAATACGTAGCTCCACCTCGCCCACCGACACGACCTTACGCTCGATGAGGTTGGTCTGAGGACGCATCTTAAACTTCTGGTCGTACTCCACGTCCCAGTTATCCCAATACTCGGGGATGTCCTCACCCGTATAGAAAGTGCCCAGAGGAGCGGCACCCTCGCGGCGGAGCTGACGACCGCTCTGCTTGTCGATGAAGGAGGCAATATAGCCGTTCTCGTCAAACACCACAGAGGCAAAGGGAGTCTCCAGCTTGGTGCCGTCGTAGGCGAAGGGAGAGGCGGCTTCGGGTGCCTGATCGGTCAGAGCCATGCTCTTGGCCTCAAAGGGAGCCAGCGCCACGCCGGACACGGCAATCTTCTTGCGACCGAACAGATCCTCATAGGGCTGGCACTTGGCATCTGCCACGAACTTGCCCTTGTCGTCGATGTTGATCACGTCCGCACGGGCAAAGGACACGGGATTGACCAAGGTCAACGCCTCGTCCCCCGCTGCCACGGTGGCCGCCAGACGCTGGGTCTCGCCGTCCACAGTGACGATCAGCTCGCCCACGATCTTCTCGGAGCGGTCGTGGACGCACTGGATGCAGGTGCCGGGCAGAATATCATGGAACTGGTTCTCAAGCAGAACCTTGGTCCACTCGTCGTACTGAGCGGCGTCGTGACCGGTGTTGGTCATCACCGCCATCAGCTCCATATTGCGGATAGCGTTCTCGCACAGACGATTGTTGCGCTTAGTCTGGTGACGCTGGGTCAGCGTGCCGCGGTGCAGCTCCAGATACAGCTCACCGTTGTACACGGGCAGCTTATCCACATTCTGCTCCACCTCCTGACCGAACTCGCTGATGGTCTTATACTCCACCTTGGGCATACCGTTGATCTCCGCGGTGCGGCGCACATCCTCCACCATCACGTCGGTGGGACCGCCGCCGCCGTCGCCGTAACCGAAGGCGTGCAGACGGCTGATGTCTGCCTGCTTGTTTTGCAGACCGCTCACGTGATCCACCACTTGATTGGGGATGGGCTCACAGTGGGTGGTGTTGAAGTGAGTGATGACCTCACTGCCGTCGATACCCACCCAGCGGAAGGTCTCAAAGGGGAACTTATTATGCTCATTCCAGCTCAGCTTGGTGGTGTAGAAATACTTCATACCGCAGCCCCGCATAATCTGGGGGATAGCGGCGTTATAACCGAAGGTGTCAGGCAGCCAGAAGGAGTCGTTGGTGATGCCGAACTTCTCCTGCAGGTACTTCTGACCTTTCAGGAACTGGCGCACCATAAACTCGCCGCCGGTGATGTTGCAGTCGCACTCCACCCAAGCGCCGCCGTTGATCTCGAACCGACCCTCAGCCTGCCGCTTCTTGATGTCCTCGAAGATGGCAGGGTACTTATCCTCCATCCAATAGGTGTGCAGCACCGAGGACTGGATGAACTTATAATCCGCGTACTGATCCATCAGCGCCAGCGCATTGGCAAAGGTGCGGGCACACTTGCGAATGGTCTCGGCGATGGGCCACAGCCACGCGGTGTCCATATGGGAGTGACCGATCACACCCACCTTGCCGTAAGCGTCGCCGCAGGTGTTGCCGGTGAACAGGCCTTCCATAATGGCGTTGCAGCGGCGCACACCCTCCATCATCGCCTCGAAGTCCGCCGTGGCGGGGACCAGCACCGCCTCGCTGAACACCTGCTCCAGCACGCTGACCGCCTTGGCTTGCAGGAAGGGGTTCTGGTGCACCCGGGACAGGGACAGGGCGATACGCAGATCCCGCACAAAGTCCTTGACCTCACGGTTCATGGTGCACACCTTTACGTTATGGAAGGTGTGGCGATAGTGAGAGTCCGGCAGACCCTCCTGACGGGAGTAGGGATGCACGTCCCGCTCGTCGTGCCATGCGTAGCATTCCAGCGCCAGATGGAACTTGGTGCCCGCTGCCGCGCCGGGAGTCAGGCGGATGTTATGTTGCAGACCCTCGTAGTCCTTAACGATGGTGCCGTACATACCCGAGGGCTTGCCGTCGATGAACAGAAGACCTTCCCGCAGCTCACAGCCCTGCAAGACGTACAGCTCTTTATCGGCGGCATCGGCGGGCACGGTGAAGTCCCACTTGACCCACAGATTGCCGAACTCGCCGCCCCAGACGTAGCCGTCTTTGATGGTTTGATACTCGACGTCCGGCTCCTGCCGATAGTGCTCCAAGGTCTCGTAGCCCTGCACCTCGGTAAAAGTCTGCACCGGCTCGAAGATGTAGCGTTCGTACTGCCAGATGAGATTTTGAAGTTTTTCGATCATACGATCGTTAAAACTTTGATAATGCATAACGAATCTGCCTCCTTACAGAATGTTTGCGGCGGTGCCGTATGGCCAGGTGACCCATCACAGCACACACCTCTGGGCTCATTATAGCACTTTATTGAAAAAATAGCAAGGATTTACCCTAAGTTTTATGCAACTTTTTTACGGAAAAATGTCGATTTTACTGTCCCTTGCGTCCGCCGCCCCCTTGTGGTATACTGAACGATGAAAGGAGGGAGCGTCCTATGACCTATACCCGCTGCCGCACCGGTCGGTTTCGCGCGCGTCCCAATCGGTTTGTGGCGAAGGTGGATATCGACGGCACCGACACCGTCTGCCACGTGAAGAACACGGGGCGGTGCAAGGAATTGCTACTACCCGACTGCACCGTGATTCTGTCCGAGTCGGACAATCCCCACCGCAAGACCGCCTTCGATCTCATCGCGGTCTACAAAGGAGAGCGGCTCATCAATATGGACAGTCAGGCCCCCAACGAGGTGGCCGAAGAATACCTGCGCCGCCGTTTCCCCCACGCCCGTTTGCGGCGGGAGGTGCGCTACGGTGACTCCCGTCTGGATTTTCAGATGGAGCAGGACGGCGAGTCGTGGCTCATCGAGGTCAAAGGTTGTACCCTCGAACGGGACAACGTGGGTTATTTCCCCGACGCCCCCACCGAGAGAGGAGTTAAGCATCTGCGCCATCTGACCCGCGCTGTCGCCGAGGGGTATCGGGCAGCAGTACTGTTCATCGTGCAGATGGAGGGGATCACCGCCCTGCGTCCCAACGACGACACTCATCCTGCCTTTGGAGAGGCGCTGCGCGAGGCCTATGCCGCCGGTGTAGAGGTGTGGGCGGTGGACTGCACTGTCACACCCGACTCTCTGATCCCTCGCGACCCCGTTCCGGTGGAACTTTGATTTTTCTGATTTGTAAGCGCTTACAAACGGCAGGATCCGTCTCCTGCCGTTATTTTTTTGCTCTACTACTGGACTTTTCGGGCAAAATGCGCTATGATATATTGGTTATGACTTTTTAATTAGGAAAGGAGATGTGTGAGATGGAAAAATGGGATCTTCTGGATGCCGACGGGCAACCCACAGGACGTACCATCGTACGAGGCGAACCACTGCACGCCGGTATGTACCATCTGGTGGAGCACATCTGGATCGTGGACTCTAAGGGACGTCTGCTGATCCAACAGCGCAACCCCAACCTTCGGCTGATGCCGGGGGTGTGGGCAGCCAACAGCGGCAGTGCGCAGGCAGGTGAGGACAGCGAGAGCGCCGCTCGACGGGAATTGTTTGAGGAACTGAGTATTCGCACCACCCCCGGCGAACTCATCTACGGCGGACGGATGCGGAGGCGCAACTCCTTCACCGATCTGTGGCTTCTATATCGGGATATTGATGTGTCCTCCCTTCGCTTACAACAGGAGGAGGTGGCGCAGGTCCGTTGGGTAACCCCCGAGGAACTCATCGGGATGTTGGAGAATCGCTCCTTCCACCACTACGGCACCGCCTATTTCCAGTTTGTATTCCGCGCCATAGAGCGCGGACGGCGCACCCTGTACGTGACCGATCTGGACGGCACGCTGTTACAGAATGACCAGACCCTCTCCGACCGCACGGTGGAGATGGTCAATCGCCTCATCAACCGTGGAATGATGGTATCCGCCGCCACGGCGCGGGGCACCATCGGCACCCAGCTGGTAAATCTGGACCGCATCCAGTTCCGCGTCCCTGTGGTGATGCTGGGAGGCGTGCTGCTGTACGATATGAACCAGCGGCGCATCCTCCACAGCTGCGATATGCCCTCCGCCACCGTCCACGCGGTATTGCAGGCCTTCCGCACCCAGAATCGCACCCCCCAGCTCTATCGACGCCGGGGCAACGAGGTGCACATTTTCTACACCGACCTGACCCCCGAAGAGGAGGCCTTTGTCCATCGTACCGATAAGGACGGACGCCGCTTTGAGCGCTACTATCATCGGGTGCCCTATCTACGCAACACCCCGGCCATCTTTTTCAGCTGTCAGGGACCCCGCGCTCAACAGGAGGCCATGGCCGCCAAGCTGGAATCGGTGGCGGGCATTCGGGTGATGCTGTATGCCGACACCTATCACGAGGATAACTGGTTTCTGGAGATTTGCCGCGAGGATGCGGACAAGGGACAGGCGGTGCGCCGTTTGTGCCAGCGTGTTGGTGCCGACCGTCTGGTGGCCTTCGGTGACAACCGCAACGACATCCCCCTGTTCCGCGAGGCGGATCTGGCTCTGTGCGTAGCCAACGGCTCCCCCGAAGCCAAGGCCGCCGCCGACCGCATCATCGGTGCCAATACCGAAGACGGCGTGGCGGAATATCTCCACGCAATCTATAACAGAAAGTTGTGATCAAACCGTGCTGACCAATGCTCTGTGTCGGTGGTTTGTCCGAAACCCCGACGATACGAAGAATCCCCAAGTGCGGCTGGCCTACGGACGGCTGGCGGGTATCACCGGCATCGTCTGCAACCTGCTGCTGTGCGGCGGCAAGCTGCTGGCGGGTCTGCTGGCCGGCAGTCTGGCCATGATCGCCGACGCATTCAACAACCTGTCGGACGCGGGCTCCTCCATCGTTACGCTGGTAGGGTTCAAGCTGGCGGGCGCCCCGCCGGACAAGGACCATCCTTTCGGTCACGGGCGGATGGAATACCTCTCCACCATGGGCGTGGCGGTGCTCATCATTTTGGCGGGCTTTGAGCTGGCCTCCTCCGCACTGGATAAGATCCTGCACCCCGAAGAGCCCACCTTCAGCCTCATCTCCGCCGTCATTCTGCTGGTCTCCATCGGGGTCAAGCTGTGGATGGCACTGTTTAACCGTCGTCTGGGTAACCTCATCCACTCCGAGGCTCTGCTGGCCACCGGCACCGACAGCCGCAACGACGTGCTGTGCACCGGCGTAGTACTGGTGTCCTCCATCGTAGGATGGCGCACCGGTCTGGCGCTGGACGGCTACGTGGGTATGGCGGTGGCGCTGTTTGTTATTTGGAGCGGCTTTTCGGTCATTCGGGATACCGTGTCTCCCCTGCTGGGGCAGGCACCCGACCCCGAGTTGGTGGAGGAGATTGCGCAGACGGTCCTCGCTCACGACGGGGTGGTGGGCATCCACGATATGATCGTCCACGACTACGGCCCCGGACGGATGATGGTGTCCCTCCATGCAGAAGTACCCGAGGAGCAGTCCATCCGTATCAGCCACGACATCATCGATAACATCGAGGTCGAACTGATGGAAAAATTCAATCTCATCAGTTGCATCCATATGGATCCCGTGGATATGGACAATCCCGAGACCCTGCGGCTCAAGGAACTGGTCACTGAGGTGATGCGAGGCATGGACGAAGAGCTCTCTCTCCACGATTTTCGTGTGGTGGCGGGAGACACCCACACCAACCTGCTGTTCGATCTGGTTGTGCCCTTTGATCGTCAGCACAAGGCAGATCTGCCCGCCGAACTGGAACGACGTCTGCAAGCCATCGACCCCAAATTGTTCCTCGTCACCCGCGTGGAAACCAAATATACATAATAAAAACGATAAAAACGGCGCGCCCGATGATGCGGGTGCGCCGTTTCTCATTTCGTATTATCCCTCTTCCATCACATAGTCTACGGTGACGGAGAAAATAGTACCGTCCTCGTTAAAGGTGAAGTAATAAGTCAAGCCGCTATCCTTATGGTTGTGATAGGACAGCTGATCCTCCATCGCAAAGGCCGCCTCGAACTGCGAATTGTCGTCCGGCTCGCCGAACACCGCCAGCACGTCGGCAGCGGTACTGCTCTTGTTGATGCCGCCCGGCAACAGGAAATCTTCGGTGCCCTGCTCGCCGGTAATAACGAAGAAGGCGGCACAGGTCAGCAGACACTCCCGCAGATCCCGATTGGTGTCGAATTCGTTATACACAACGCCCATCTGGAACTCACTGACTACCCCCGACGCCTCGTTATGGTACAGGAAATAGCCCATCAGCGTGGTGCTGGTTTTGGCCAAAAAATTATCGGTGGTCACCTTGTCCGACAGATACCAGCCGTCCGCCATCAGATCCCCCACACGACAGGGGAAGTCATAGGTCTTACCGCCCAAAGTAATGGTTTTACCGCCCGCATCCGCCGCATTGGGCTTCACTGTGCCGGTAGCCTGCGTGTTTACCGTCAGGCCTGAGGGAACCGTATCCCCCTCGTCAGCGGAGGTGGTATTGTCCCCATTTGTGGTGGTCGTGGTAGTCGTAGTTGTCGTGGTGGTGCTCGAAGTGGGGTCGCTCTGGGGGGGAGTCTTACCGCAAGCAGTCAACGACAATAGAATAAACAAAGACAGACAAAGAATCAACGCTCTTTTCATACTGATTTCTCCTGTTCAATGAATTACCGTTTCATTATAATCGTCTATCCCTCCCTTGTCAATGGAAAGCAAGCAGGAGAATCGTGACCGGTTTGTTGAAAAATTACGATTTCACTCTTCCCTTTCGGGACAGAATATGGTAATATAAATTTAATTATACGCGCACATACGCGAAACGGGAGGGCATAGCCATGTCGAAACAAACATATACTGTACCCCTGTCGGCCATTATCAAAGAACAACAGTTAGAAAGCATTTTCCTCCCCTGCGCTCCCGAGGAGCGTCTGGTGAGTTGCTCGGACGTAAACCGTCCCGGTCTGGTGCTGAGCGGCTATCTGGACTATTTTGACAGTGACCGCATCCAGATTCTGGGGCGTAACGAGCACGGGTTCTTGGAGAATCTGCCCCACGACCTACGGGAGAGCCACCTGAATGAACTGGTGGGCACCAATCCTCCCGCCATCATCGTCACCCGCAATCTGGACATTATGCCGGAACTGCTGACGGCATGCGAAAAACACGGAGTACCTCTGTTGCGGAGTAAAGATTCCACCTCCGACCTGATGGCGGCGCTCATCGCCTATTTGAATGTGGAGCTGGCCCCCCGCATCACCCGCCACGGCGTGCTGGTGGAGGTGTACGGCGAAGGTGTTCTGCTGCTGGGCGACAGCGGCATCGGTAAGAGCGAGACGGCCATCGAGCTGATCAAGCGCGGTCACCGTCTCATCGCCGACGACGCGGTGGAGATCCGCCGCGTATCCGCCAAAACGCTGGTAGGATCCGCCCCCACCAACATCCGCCACTTCATCGAGCTGCGAGGCATCGGCATCGTCAATGTGCGCCGCATCTTCGGTATCGGCTCGGTCAAGAACACCGAAAAGATCAATATGGCTATCCAGATGGAGCCGTGGGAGCACGGCAAGGCCTACGATCGGATGGGTCTGGACACCCAGACTATGGATATTTTGGGCATCGAGATTCCCACCATCACCATCCCCGTCAAGCCGGGTCGTAATCTGGCCATCATCATCGAGGTAGCGGCTATGTCCAACCGCCAAAAAAAGATGGGCTACAACGCGGCTCAGGAACTGATGCACAAACTGGGCATGATGGAGGAGACCGGTCTGCCGTCCACCGTCAGTGCCGAATGGGAGAAATTCTGATTCTTCACCACTCACCGCAAAGGAGCTGACACCATGGTGTATCAAAACCTTATAGAAACCGCCACCCGACTGGGGTGTGCGGTCACCGAGCAGGCGCCTCTGTCCGCCGCCACCACCTTCAAGGTGGGCGGTCCCGCTGATCTATTCATCGGCCTGCCGGATGCCGCCGCCCTGCAAGCGGTGGTGTCCCTCTGCCGTCAGGAGGAGATCCCCACCCTATTCATCGGCAACGGCTCCAACCTGCTGGTGGGAGACAAGGGGTTCCGCGGTGCCGTGTTGCGGCTGGAAGGCCGCGGTACCGAGCCCACAATATCCGACGACGGAACTGTGTTCGCCCCCGCAGGGATGAGCCTGCAACGGCTGTGCCTATTTGCCCGCGACCATAGCCTGACGGGGCTGGAATTCGCCTACGGCATCCCCGGTGCGGTAGGCGGTGCGGTGTATATGAACGCGGGAGCCTACGACGGCTGTATGTCCGACGTGGTGGTGAGTGCTCACTGTATCACCCCCGATGGGGCGACGGCGGTGCTGACCGCCGACGAGTTGGATATGACCTATCGCCACACCGCTTTGATGGAGAAGGGCTATATTGTCACCGGTGCGACCCTGCAACTACGGCAGGGAGACCAAGAGGCCATCTGGGCTAAAATGAAGGACCTGATGGCCCGCCGCCACGACAAGCAGCCGCTGGAATATCCCAGCGCCGGCAGCTTCTTCAAACGCCCCACAGGGCACTTTGCCGGCGCGTTGGTGGAACAGGCGGGGCTCAAAGGCTTCACGGTGGGCGGCGCTCAGGTGAGCGAAAAGCATGCCGGCTTTGTCATCAATCGGGGCGGCGCCACTGCCGCCGATATTCTGTCCCTGTGCGAGCAGGTGCAGGACAAGATCTTTAAGGAATTCGGTGTCCGTCTGGAGCCGGAGGTACGCTTTGTGGGCGAATTTTGACCCGCATCGGAAAGGAAGAACTATGGAACTCATCATCGTCACCGGTATGTCCGGCGCGGGCAAGTCCCTTGCCAGCAACGCCTTGGAGGATATCGGCTACTACTGTGTGGATAATATGCCCCCTACTCTAATGCGCCCCTTCTTGGAATTGTGCAAGCAGAGCGCCCAACCCCATCAGCGCATCGCGCTGGTCACCGACGTACGCGCCGGTGATCTCTTCGAGGAGTTGCAGGCGGTGCTCCCCCATTTGGAGAGTGCGGTGGATGCCTGTCACGTGCTGTTTTTGGATTGCAACACCGAGGTGCTGCGTCGCCGTTTCAAAGAGACCCGCCGTCACCATCCTCTGGCAGACAACACCCATCCCATCGAGGAAGCTCTGAAAGAAGAGCGCCAGCGGCTGGCACCCCTGTTCGATATGGCAGACTACCGCATCGACACCACCCACCTGAATTCCGCCCAACTGAAAACCCGCATTGCGGATATGTTTATGAATCAGCCTGACACCGAAATGACGGTGCAGATTATGTCCTTTGGATTCAAATACGGCTTTCCCGCCGAGGCGGACATTATGCTGGATGCCCGCTGTCTGCCCAACCCCTATTATCTGGACGATCTGCGCCCTCTGACAGGAATGGACAAGCCGGTGCAGACCTACGTGATGGACAACCCCGATGCCCAAATCTACGTAGATCGGCTGGAAGCACTGCTTACCCATCTGCTCCCCCTCTATCAGAAGGAGGCCCGCAGTCAGCTGGTCATCGCCATCGGCTGCACCGGCGGAAAGCACCGCTCGGTGACCCTGGTCAACAAGCTGGCCGAACGCCTGCAAGACCATAAAGTGCGGGTGTACCATCGGGATATGGGAAAAGAATAAGAAAGAAGGTGTGACCGTGTCCTTTTCCTCCGAAGCAAAAAAAGAAATTGCCGCCGACCTGCCGGAAAAACGGTGTTGTCGGGCGGCGATGGCCTACGGTATGTTGGAATGCGGCCACGCGTTCTCCGCTAATGAGATCTCCCTGCAAACCGAGCAGGAAACAGTGGCGGATGTGTATGAGCGGCTGCTGAGCCGCATCTGCGGTGTTGCCGCCCCCGAGCGGAGCGTTTTGCACCGACGGGTGGATCTGCACCAGTGCGCCGTCCCCGAGGCGGATCGTCTGCGGGTGCTGGATCGGTTCGGGCACAGCAAGGGGGAGATCTCCCTGCGGCTCAATCGAGCCAACCTGGACTGCGAGCAGTGTGCAGCGGCCTATCTGCGGGGCGCCTTCTTGGTGTGCGGGGCGGTCACTGATCCGGAGCACGACTACCATTTGGAATTCAGTGTCCCCCACTACAACCTCAGCCGCGACCTGACCGCCTTACTGCGGGAATTGGATTTTCCCGCCAAATCGGTGAGCCGCAACGGCTCCTACATCGTGTATCTTAAAGAGAGCGAACGCATTGAGGACTGCCTGACCTTTCTGGGGGCCACCCACGCCTCTTTGGAGTTGATGGGGGTCAAGATGGTCAAGAGCATCCGCAACGACACCAACCGCCGCATCAACTGCGAGAGTGCCAATATCGACAAGACCGTGCAGGCCGCCGGCGTTCAGATGGACGCACTACGGCGCATCGAAACGATCTGCGGACTGGATGCTCTGCCCGAGGATCTGCAAGCGGTGGCAAAGTTGCGGCTGGACAATCCCGACCTGTCTCTGCGGGATCTGGGTGCGGCCATGGAGCCCCCTCTCTCCCGTAGCGGCGTCAATCACCGCCTGCAACGAATCATTCAGTTCGCGGAAGGACTGAAAAATAAGGAGGGGTCCCGATGATCTACACGCCTTTGACCAAAAAGGCTATGCAGCTTTGCTTTAAGTACCACAAGAAGCAGACCGACAAGAGCGGTCTGCCCTACGTGCATCATCCCTTCCATCTGGCGGAGCAGATGACCGATGAGATCACCACCGTGGTGGCGCTGCTCCACGACGTGATCGAGGATACCAAATGCACGCCCAAAAAATTGGCGAAAGCAGGCTTCAGCAAAGAGGTGCTGGACGCCCTTGCCCTGCTCACCCACGCCCCCGCCATCCCTTATATGGATTACGTGGCAAAGATTAAGCAAAACCCCGTCGCCAAGGCGGTCAAGCTGGCGGATCTGCAACACAACAGCGATCTGTCCCGTCTGAATACCGTCACCGATAAAGACCGACAACGAGTCGAAAAATACAAGGCGGCCACCGCCTTACTGCTCGACTGATCTTCACCCGAAAGGAGGTGCCGTCCGTGGATTTCGTTCACCTGCACGTACATACCGAATACTCGCTGTTGGACGGCGCCTGCCGCATTCCGGCGCTGGTGAGCCGCGCCAAGGAGCTGGGGCAGACCGCTTTGGCCATCACCGACCACGGCGCTATGTATGGGTGCATTGATTTCTATAAAGATTGTAAAAAACAGGGAATACGCCCCATCCTCGGCTGCGAGGTATACGTGGCGGCCCGCTCCCTGACGGATAAAGTCCACGGCCCCGACAGCGAGTACCACCATCTGGTGCTGCTGTGCGAGAATGAGGTGGGCTATCAGAATCTGCTGAAACTGGTGTCCACCGCTTGGGTGGACGGCTTCTATATTAAACCCCGCGTGGACCACCAACTGCTTGCCCGCCACAGCGAGGGGCTCATCGCCCTGTCCGCCTGTCTGGCAGGCGAGATTCCCCACGCCCTCGCCCGCTCCGACTACGGGCAGGCACGCGAACTGGTGCGTTGGTACGCCGACACCTTCGGTGTGGGGCATTTCTATCTGGAATTGCAGGACCACGGTCTGCCGGAACAGCGGGAGCTCAACGCCGCACTGGTGCGGCTATCCCGCGAGGTGGGGGTGCCGCTGGTGTGCACCAACGACGTGCACTACATTCGCAAGGAGGATGCGCGGATGCAACAGGTGCTTACCTGCATCCAGACCGCAACCACCCTGGACGACCCCAGCCCCCTTTCCTTTGAGACCGAGGAATTCTATCTCAAATCTGCCGAAGAGATGGCCGCTCGGTTCGCCGCCTATCCCGAGGCACTGGAAAACACCACCGCCATCGCCGAGCGGTGCCGGGTGGAACTTACCTTTGGAGAAATCAAACTTCCCGCCTTCGATGCCCCCAACGGGGACAGCGACGCCTATTTGGAGACCCTGTGCCGCCAAGGGATGCACCGCCTATACGGAGACAACCCCGCCCCAGAGGTCTTGGAGCGACTCAGCTACGAACTGTCGGTCATCCGCCGTATGGGATATGCAGACTACTATCTCATCGTGGCGGACTACGTCAACTACGCCCGCACCCACGATATTCCCGTGGGCCCCGGTCGTGGCTCGGGAGCCGGAAGTCTGTGCGCCTACTGTATGGGCATCACCCTCATCGACCCGCTCCAATACGACCTGCTCTTTGAACGATTCCTCAACCCCGAGCGTGTCAGTATGCCGGACTTCGACGTGGACTTCTGCACCGAGAAGCGTCAGCAGGTCATCGACTACGTCATCGGCAAATACGGTGCCGACCGAGTGGCCCAGATCATCACCTTCGGCACCATGGCCGCCAAGGCCGCGGTGCGGGACGTGGCCCGCGCTATGGGTCTGCCCTATGCGGTGGGAGATAAGGTGTCCAAGCTGATCCCCTCCGCCCTGAATATGACCCTGGAACGGGCGCTGAATGAGAGCGAAAAGCTCCGTGACCTGCGAGACAGCGATCCGCAGGTTAAGGAACTCATCGATATGGCACAGAAGGTGGAAGGGATGCCTCGTAACGCCTCCACCCACGCGGCGGGTGTGGTGATCGCCCCCAAGCCCGTCAGCGAATACGTGCCCCTGTGTATGAATCACGAGGCGGTGGCTACCCAGTATCCTATGCACAATCTGGAGGAACTGGGTGTGCTCAAAATGGACTTCTTGGGACTGCGGAACCTGACGGTCATCGCGGACGCGGAGAAAATGATTCGAAAGTCTCTCCCCGATTTTTGCCTGGCGGACATCCCTCTGGATGACCCTCGCGTCTATCAAATGCTGTCCGCGGGACAGTCGGACGGCGTGTTCCAGATGGAATCGGGCGGACTCAAACGGGTGCTGATGCAGCTGCGCCCCACCCGCTTCGAGGATATTATTGCGGTCATTTCCCTCTACCGCCCCGGTCCTATGGACTCCATCCCCCGCTATATCGAGAACAGTCGCCATCCCCAGCGGGTGGCGTATGCCCATCCTTTGTTAGAGCCCATTCTTCGGGTCACCTATGGCTGTATCGTGTATCAGGAACAGGTGATGCAGGTTTTGCAGGCGCTGGCGGGGTATTCCTTCGGACGGGCTGACGTGGTGCGTCGCGCCATGGCCAAGAAGAAGCACGACGTGATGGAGAAGGAGCGAGCCATCTTCATAAACGGTCTCACCGAGAACGGAGAGGTCAAGGTGGAGGGCTGTGTGCGCCGCGGCGTGCCTGCCGCCACCGCCAACCGCATCTTTGACGAGATGGCCTCCTTCGCCTCCTATGCCTTTAACAAATCCCACGCCGCCGCCTATGCGCTGGTGGCCTATCAGACCGCCTATCTCAAATGCCTCTATCCCCGCGAATATATGGCCGCCCTGCTGACCAGCGTGCTGGGCAGCGGCAAGGTGGTGGGCTATATCCGCGAGTGCGAACGGATGGGCATCCCCGTCCTGCCCCCCTCGGTGAATGAGTCGGGCGCGGACTTTATGGTGGCCACCGACCACATCCGCTTCGGCTTGTTAGCCGTGAAGAACATCGGCCGCGGCTTTGTGGACGTGCTGGTACGAGAACGGGAGAAAAACGGTCCCTACACGGGCTTTTACAGCTTCTGCAAACGGCTCAGCGCCCATCGGGAGTTTAACCGCTTAGGACTGGACAGCCTGATTCGGTGCGGTGCACTGGACGGGTTGGGGCTTAACCGCCGTCAGATGATCCAGATGGCCCCTCAGGTGATGGATCAGCTGGACAACCAGAGTCGCTATGCCATGGACGGGCAGGTAGGCTTCTTCGACGCGGCGGAGGCGGCGGGAGACACCCCCATCACCCCGCCCGACGTGCCTGAGCTTCCCTTTGCCCAACTCTTACAAATGGAGAAGGAGGCTACGGGCCTCTATCTGACGGGTCACCCCCTCACGCCTTACAAGGATCACTATAAGCCTCTGCGGGCCCAGCGTTTGGATCGGGTGTTAGAGGCAGTGGAGGAGGGCAGCGATACCTATCGGGACGGCACCACCCTGCGGGTGCTGTGCATGGTGACCTCCCTGCGGGTACAGACCACCAAGTCGGGCGCCAAAATGGCTTACGTGGGTCTGGAAGACCTCTACGGTGCCATTGAGATGGTGGCCTTCCCCAAGCTCTATGCCCAACAGGAGGAACTGTTGCAGGCGGGGCAGGTGGTACTGGTCACCGGCCGACTGGATATTCAGGAGGAGAAAGAGCCGAAATTATTGGGTGAACGTGTGGAGTTGGTGCCGGAGCAGGTGACTGCCCCCATCGAGAAACCTGCCCCGCCGCCCACGGTGGCGAAATCTACCCCCCGCGCCGGCGTATATCTGCGGCTGCCCACCGAGAGGGGACCCGAACAGGATCGGGCGCGGTTGGTGCTGTCTACTTCTCCGGGGGATACCCCCGTGTATATCCGCTTTGCCGACAGTGGACGAATGGTGCGCACCCCGTCGGATTGGTGGGTTACCCCCCACGCCGACCTGCTGGACGCCCTGCGTGTGGCGCTGGGAAAGGAAAACGTGGCGATAGTAGAGTAAAGCCATAATCCTTATAAAGAAAAAACGCTACCCCGTCGGGGTAGCGTTTTTTTAGGTTATTTAATGCCGTTCTGAGCCTTCCACTCGATGTAATCGTCGTAGGTCATCATCTTGTCGATGAGCTTGCCGTCCTTGATCTCCATAATGCGATCCGCCACCGTCTGGATGAACTGGTGGTCGTAGGAGGAGAACAGCACGTTGCCGCCAAAGTGGGTCAAACCGTCGTTGACGGCGGTGATGGACTCCAGATCCAGGTGGTTGGTGGGCTGATCCAGCATCAGCACGTTGGAGCCGTACATCATCATACGGGACAGCATACACCGCACCTTTTCACCACCGGACAGCACCTTCACCGGCTTCATCACATCGTCACCGGAGAACAGCATCTTGCCCAGGAAACCACGTAGATAGGTTTCGGTGTTGTCCTGAGAATACTGGTTGAGCCACTGAATGAGGGGCAGGTCCACCCCGTCGAAATAGGCGGAGTTATCCTTGGGGAAATAGGACAAGCTGGTGGTGCCGCCCCACTTATAAGAGCCGCTGTCCGGCTCCATCTCCCCTGCCAGAATCTTGAACAGAGTGGTGGTGGCGATCTCATCCTGACCCACAAAGGCGACCTTATCGCCCTTGTTGATACGGAAGGACACGTTATCCAGCACTTTGACCCCATCCACGGTCTTTGTAAGCGCTTCCACAGCCAGAATTTCCTTGCCGGCCTCCCGATCCATCTGGAAACCCACGTAGGGATAGCGGCGAGAAGAAGCGGGCATCTCCTCCACCGTCAGCTTGTCCAGCAGCTTGCGGCGGCTGGTGGCCTGACGGGACTTGGACTTGTTGGCGGAGAAACGCTGAATGAAGGCTTGCAGCTCCTTAATCTTCTCCTCGTTTTTCTTGCTCTGCTCACGCATGATCTTTTGCACCAGCTGGCTGGACTCGTACCAGAAGTCGTAGTTACCTACGTAGATCTTGATCTTGTTGTAGTCCACGTCCACGATGTGGGTGCACACGTTATTGAGGAAGTGACGGTCGTGGGACACCACGATGACGGTGCCGTCGTAGTCCATCAGAAAATCCTCCAACCAGCGGATGGAGTCGATGTCCAGATGGTTGGTGGGCTCGTCCAGCAGGATGATGTCGGGGTGACCGAACAGGGCGCGGGCCAGCAGAATCTTCACCTTCTGCTTGTCCCCCAGCGTACCCATCACGTCGTACAGCAGACTGTCGGACAGACCCAGACCCGATAGAATCTGCCCCGCCTCGGTCTCCGCCTCCCAGCCGTTGAGTTCGGCGAATTCGCCCTCCAACTGAGCCGCCAGCTCGCCGTCCTCATCGGTAAAGTCCTCTTTGGCATACAGGGCGTCCTTCTCCTGCATAATCTCAAACAGGCGGGGATTGCCCTGGATGATGGTGTCCAGCACAGTCTGCTCGTCGTAGGCGTAGTGGTCCTGTTTGAGCACCGACATACGGGTGCGCTTGTCGATGATGACCTCGCCGCTGGTGGGCTCCAGATCGCCGGACAGGATGCGCAGGAAGGTGGACTTGCCCGCACCATTGGCGCCGATGACGCCGTAGCAGTTGCCGGGGACAAATTTCAAGTCCACGTGCTTAAAGAGATCCTGTCCACTGAAATTGATACCTAAATCGGAAACGGTAATCATTGTTGATTGCCTCCTTGTGAGGTTAATAAAGCGCCGTAGCGCATACTTGTATAGTATACCAGTATAAAAAGAAAAAAACAAGATGAAAAAGAACCGAACAGAACGGGTCTGTTCGGTGCTTGTTTGGTAATTATTACAGTACGCCCAAGCCTTCCAGCAAGATCTTGACACCCATTAGGATGAGCACAACACCTCCCGCCCGCTCGGCCCAATCGCCGAATCGAGCGCCCAGCAGACTGCCCAGCCGTACCGCCACGGCGGAGATGGCACAGGTGATGACCGCGATGATCGCCACCGCTAACAATAGCTCCATCCAGTTCATATCGAAGGAGAAGGTGACCCCCACCGCCAAGGCATCAATGCTGGTGGCCACCGCCATGGGCAGCATCACCGCAGGGGCAAAAGAAGCGGACTGGCACTCGCAACACTCATCCTCTTTATCAAAGGATTCTTTGAGCATATTGGCACCAATGATGGCCAACAGCACAAAGGCCACCCAATGATCGAAGGCGTTGATGAAATTGGCAAAGGTGCGGCCCAGCGCATAGCCGATGGCGGGCATAGCCCCCTGAAACACGCCGAAATACACGCCCGCGATAAGGCAGTGACGCAGTTTTGCTTTACCCACCGCCAAGCCCTTGCACAGGGAGACGGCGGCGGCATCCATGGCCAGACCGATGCCGATCATAATGACGTTAAGGACGTTCATTGCTTGACTCCTTTAATCCTTGTTACTCAATTATCCTCTGTGCCACTTGACACCCTGGGGGGTATCCTCCAGCACAATGTTGCGGGCTTTCAGCTCGTCGCGGATGCGATCCGCCTCTGCCCAATTTTTCTCCTTACGGGCAGTGGCACGAGCGGCAATCAATTCCTCAATCTCGGCGTCGGCATCAGCATCACCGGCCTGACCACGCTCGTAGCAGAAACCCAGCACGTCGGTCAGCTCATCAAACAGCGCCTTACCGCAGAGGATAGTCCCCTTTGTAGGGGCGGCGGTGAGTGCCACGTTGATGTCCTTGACCAGCTCAAACAGCGTCGCAATACCGTCGGCGGTGTTCAGATCGTCGTCCATGGCCTCGATGAACTGGGTGCGGCGGGCCTCCACCTTGGCGGCGAAGGCAGCGTCCGCCTCCCCCTCGGGGGCGTTCTGCAAGGCAAAGTCCATACCGTTCTTGCAGTTATACAGACGATCCAGCGCGTTGATGCCCTGCTGGATGATCTCAGTATTGTAGTTGATGGGGCTGCGATAGGAGGAAGAAATCAGGAAGAAACGGATGGCCTCATAGCCGTATTCCTTCGCCACGTCCCGGACGGTAAAGAAGTTGTTGAGAGACTTGGACATCTTCTTGTTGTCCACATTAATGTAGCCGTTGTGCATCCAATAGCGGGCGAAGGGCACCCCGTTGCAGCATTCGCTCTGAGCGATCTCATTCTCGTGGTGGGGGAAGATCAGATCCTGACCGCCACCGTGAATATCTATGCTCTCACCCAAGTACCGACGAGCCATGGCGGAACACTCAATGTGCCAGCCGGGGCGTCCGTCGCTCCATGGAGACACCCAGCTGGGTTCCCCTGCCTTAGCGGCCTTCCACAGCGCAAAGTCCAGAGGATCCTCCTTGACCTCGCCCACAGCGATGCGGGCGCCCGACTCCAGATCGTCCAACGGCTGATGGGACAGCTTGCCGTACTCATCAAATTTGCGGGTGCGGAAATATACGTCGCCATTGTCGGCGCGGTAGGCATAGCCCTTCTCCACCAAGGTGGAGACGATCTCTTGGATCATATCTATATTCTCGGTGGCTTTGGGGTGAGTGGTGGCGGGACGCACGCCCAGACCCTTGGCGTCGGTCCAGAACTCCTCGATATATTTCTCCGCCACCTCTTGGAAGGTGGTGCCCTCCTCGTTGGCGCGACGGATGATCTTGTCGTCGATGTCGGTGAAATTCTGCACAAAGTTCACCTCATATCCCCGCCACTCCAAATAGCGGCGCAGGGTATCGAACACCACCAAGGGGCGGGCATTGCCGATGTGGATGAAATTGTAGACGGTAGGACCGCAGGCATACAGCCGCACCTTGCCCTCCTCGATAGGGCTAAACTCGTCTTTCTGTCGGGTCAGTGTATTATAAATACGCATGTGATGTTCCTCCTATGCATTACTCTTCTCTAATTCTTCGATCCGTTCCTCTAAGCGGCGGATCTCCTGCGCCACGGGGTCGGGGATGTGGATCTGATCCAGATCTTGCACCCGTTCTCCGCTCCGCCGTACCACACGGGCAGGAATACCCACCGCGGTACAATGGTCGGGGATGTCGGTGAGCACCACCGCGCCGGCGGCAATACGCACGTGATTGCCGATGGTGATGGGACCCAACACCTTGGCGCCGGCACCCACCATCACGTGGTTGCCTAAGGTAGGATGGCGCTTGCCGGTGTCCTTTCCGGTACCGCCCAGAGTGACCCCTTGATAAATGGTACAATCGTCCCCGATGACCGTGGTCTCACCAATGACTACCCCCGTGCCGTGGTCGATAAAGAAGCGGCGCCCGATGGTGGCGGCGGGGTGAATCTCAATGCCGGTACGGCGCACGCACCGCTGGCTGACCCACCGCGCCCAGAAAAAGTGGCGATGGCGATACAGCCAATTCGCCAGCCGATGCGAACGCAGGGCCTTGAGACCGTTATACAGCGCCCACGCCTCAAATCCCGAACGGGAGGCAGGGTCCCGCTCCCGTATGGTGGCGATGTCCTCACGCAATTGTCGAAACATGCACGCCGCTCCTTTCATCACAACAAAAAAACACCTCCGTTACCCCTCTCAGGGTAACGGAGGTGAGCATATACTCACGGTTCCACTCCGTCATTCACTCGCAGGCTCCCGTCAGAGCCCTATCCGATAACGGGGATATGCCGCCGCAGGATACTGAGACCCAAAGCCGGTTCCCCTGCGGAGCGGACGGGTGCATTTCGTCGGGTCGTGCGTCAGGTCGCTCACAGCCAAAGGCGAACCCTCTCTGCAACGCCGTGTCCGAGTACTTCTCCCATCCATCGCTTTACTAACATTATATACGGATTTTTCGATTTGTCTACTACTTTTTTCAGTTCTCTTTAAAATAATGGCGCAGAGCCCACACATACTGGACACCGGACACCACCGTAGCAATCACCGAAATCCAGATAAACACCACGCCGATGGCGATCAGCACGTCCCCCAACCGATCCATTCGATACGGGAGGATGTCTACCAATTGCAGCACCGCCAGCATATAGATGATGCTGACCATCTGCATCACGGTCTTGAGCTTGCCGGCGAAGGAGGCAGCCACCACCACCCCATCCTTAGCGGCCAACAAGCGCACTGAGGTAACCGCAAACTCACGGGCAAGAATAAGAAATACCGCCCAACACATCATCCGTCCGCCCCCTTGGGTCATCAAGCCCAAAAAGGCCGCGGTAGTCAACGCCTTATCCGCCAAGGGATCCAGGAACTTGCCCAGATTGGTCACCAGCTGCTGCTCTCGTGCGATCTTGCCGTCGAAGTAGTCGGTGAGGGAGGCGGCAACAAACACCACCAGCGCCGCCACGTAGTGGAAGGGGAAACGCGCCAACATTAAAAACAGAAAAATAGGGGTCAAAATACAACGTATCAAGGTCAGTTTGTTCGGTAAATTCATTCCGTCATCTCTCCAATCAGATCCCAATCCATAGTATCGGTGATATAAATCTCAACAAAATCGCCGGGACTCACCCGACGGGTGGCGGTGAAGAACACCTTGCCGTCGATATCGGGGGCATCCCCCTCGGTACGACCAAACCAGCACTCAGCGTACTTATCAAAACTTTCCACCAGCACAGTGACGGTACGCCCCACCATCGCCTCGTTATAAGCGTCGGAGATACGGCTTTGCTCCTCCATCACGATGTCCCGACGGCGGCATTTTACCTGGTCGGGGATCTGGTCGGGCAGATCAAAGGCAGGGGTGCCCTCCTCAGGGGAGAAAGCAAAACAGCCCAGCCGCTGGAACTTAACGTCTTTGATAAAGGTGCACAGTTCCTCAAAGTCCTCCTCGGTCTCACCGGGGAAGCCGGTCATCACGGTGGTGCGCAGCGTGATGTTCGGCACCGCCGCCCGAATCCGCCCGATGAGAGCGGTGAGGCTCTCCCGATCGCCGGGGCGATTCATCCGCCGCAGCACCGCGCCACTGGCGTGTTGAAGGGGAATGTCCATATAGGGCAGCACCTTCTCCTCCCGTGCCATCACATCCAGCAGCTCGTCGGTAATGTGCTCAGGATAACAATAAAGCAGACGGATCCATTTGAGATCCTCGATCTTACACAGTTCGGTGAGCAGCTGCGGCAGCCGACTCTCACCGTAGAGGTCCTGTCCGTACACGGTGGTATCCTGCGCCACCAGCACCAGTTCCCGCACACCGGCGGCCACCAGCTTCCGCGCCTCGTCCACCACCATCTCCATACGGCGACTGCGCAGACCACCGCGGATACCGGGGATAGCGCAATAGGTGCACCGATTGTCACAACCGTCCGCGATACGCAGATAGGCAAAGAAGTGCGGGGTGGTGAGCATCCGATCGCCGTCCAGACACCAGGCACTCTTGGGCGGGAAGGAACGGATCGTCTCTCCCGCCATCACATGGTTTACGGCCTCCACAATATCGCCGTTGGCACCCAGGCCCAATACCGCATCACACTCCGGCATCTCCTGCGCCAGCTCCTGCTGATACCGTTCGGCCAGACAGCCGGTGACGATGATCTTCTTGATCTGCTTCTCTTTTTTTAGCTGCGCGAACTCCAATATGTTGTCGATGGACTCCTGCTTAGCATCCTCGATGAAACCGCAGGTGTTGACGATCACCACCTCCGCCAGACCGCTCTCGGCGGTGATCTCGAAGCCCGCCAGCTCTAACTTGGCCAGCATCAGCTCCGCGTCCATTTGGTTCTTAGGGCATCCCAAGGACACCATTCCTACTTTTACAGCCATTCTTCAATCTCCTCGCTGTCCTGCGCCACGCCGTACTCATCCAGTGCGCGGCGAATCGCCGTGTATGAAAAGCCGCGCCGCGCCAAGGCGGCAGTCACCTTTTGGCGACCCTCGGCGGTATTGATCTTATTATAATATTTTTTCTCAATCAATGCAAGTGCCAGTTGAAAATCCTCGCCGTCCAGTGAGCACAGCGCCTCCTGCACCGTGAGAGAGTCGATGCCGCGGCGCCGCAATTCCTGCTCCACCCGCCGACGGGGATATTGCTTCCCCACGGTCAGACTCTTGGCCAGTCGGCAGGCATACCGCCCATCGTCCAAAAGGCCCACCTCACGCAGTCGTGTCACCACCGCCTCCGCCGTGGCAGAGTCTGCCTCAGTGTAGAGTTTCTTTTCCAACTCCTTACAGGCATAATCCCGCAGACCCAGCAGATACAGCGCCCGCTCTCGGGCACGGTTGTATTGGGCGAGCTGTAACAGCGCCTGCCATTGCTCCTCGGTCAGCTCGCTCCCCACCCGATAGGGGGATTCGTCCCACGTACGGCGATCCACCAAGGTCTCCTCGCCGCCGTCCTGCTGAATCAGATATAAGCCGCGCCGCCGCACGGCAATGTTGGTAATTTTCATCCGTCTCACCTTGCAAAAAAGCACAAACAGGCAGGAGATTGCTCTCCTGCCTTGTTGTTTGTTTATTAATCGTCCACCACGATATCGATCTGCGCCTTAGCCGCCGCGCTGGTTACCTGAGGCGCCACCGCCAAAGGAATCTCCACCGGTGCGGGAGCTGCACTCACCGCGGGACGGGAGCCGGGCACCAACTTGTGCATATTCTCCCGCACCTGCGCCTCAATCTCTGTCGCTACCTCGGGATGCTCCCGTAGATAATCGCGGGCGTTGTCCCGACCCTGCGCCAGTCGCTCACCCTTGTAGCCGAACCAGGAGCCGGACTTGTCGATGATATCCAGCTTGACCGCCAGATCCAGCAGTTCGCTCTCCTTGGAGATGCCGATACCGTACAGCACGTCAAACTCCGCCTGCTTGAAGGGAGGTGCCAGCTTATTCTTGACCACCTTAACGCGGGTGTGGGAGCCCACCGCGTCCGCGCCGCTCTTGATGGTCTCGGTACGACGCACGTCCAGACGCACCGAAGCGTAATATTTCAGCGCGTTACCACCGCTGGTGACCTCGGGATTACCGTATACCACGCCCACTTTCAGACGCAACTGATTGATGAACAAAGCGATGCAATTGGACTTGGACACCGCGGGAGCCAGCTTGCGCATAGCTTGCGACATCAGGCGAGCCTGCAAGCCAACATGGGCATCGCCCATCTCGCCCTCGATCTCGGCGCGAGGCACCAAGGCCGCCACCGAGTCCAACACCACGATATCCACCGCGCCGGAGCGGATAAGGGCCTCCATAATCTCCAACGCCTGCTCGCCCGTGTCCGGCTGGGACACCAGCAGAGAGTCCACGTCCACACCCAACGCGCGGGCATACACAGGATCCAGCGCGTGTTCCACGTCGATGAAGGCCGCCTCGCCGCCCTTCTTCTGGCATTCCGCCACCGCGTGCAGGGCCAGCGTGGTCTTACCCGAAGCCTCGGGACCGTAGATCTCCACGATACGACCGCGGGGCAGACCGCCGATACCCAGCGCCGCATCCAGCGCCATAGAGCCGGTGGGCACTGCGTCCACGTTCATCTTGATGTTCTCACCCAAACGCATTACCGAACCCTTGCCGTACTGCTTCTCAATCTGCGCCAGTGCCATATCCAGCGCCCTCTGTCGTTCGCTGCGCTCGGCCGTAACCTCGGTCTTTTTCTTATCCGCTTTCGCTGCCATAATCCCATCCGTCCTTTTCGATAGACTGTCGGTCACGCCGACTCATTATCCTCATTCTAGCACACCGTTCCGAAAAATGCAAGTATTTTTCGAACATTTGTTTGTATTTTTTATTTTCGGGCCACGACCACCCGTTCCACGCCGCCCAGATCCCGCAGGATCGCGGTATTTGCAAGGCCTGCGGCGGCAAACAGGGCAGCCACGTCCGTGGCTTGTCCGACACCCACCTCCACGGCACAGAAGCCGTCGGGGGCGAGTTTTTCGCACCAATGTTCGGCTATGGCACGGTAGAACAGCAGGCCGTCGGCACTGCCGTCCAGCGCCAGCTTCGGCTCCCGCTGCACCTCCCGTTGGAGACCCGCCAGATCGGCGGTGGGAATATAGGGAGGATTGGATAAAATGGCATCGTATCCCCCATCAAACGCCCCATAATCGGTGAGTACGTTCCCCTGCCGCACCGTCACGTCCAGAGCAGGATACCGCCCCACATTCTCTCTGAGATAAGCAAGCGCCTCCTCCGACAGTTCCACCTCCGTAACGGAGGCACCCGTCAACGAAGCCACACCCAGACCCACACAGCCGCTGCCGGCGCACAGATCCAGAACCTGTGGGGCGCTCTTACCCTTCAACCGCTCTGCCGCTGCTTCACACAGAAGTTCCGTATCAGGGCGTGGGATCAGCACCCCTTCCCCCACGCGGAGGGTGAGGGTGAGAAATTCCCACTGGCCCAATATGTATTGGAGGGGCCGTCCCTCGGCCCGCTGCTCCAGCGCTTCGGTAAGCGCAGTCAACTGCCCTTCGGTCAGAGGCGTATCATCCGCCGCCGTGCCGCGGGACATACCGCCCAGGTCTTCCAGCAAACAGCGGGCGTCAAATAGGGCATCCTCACAGTTCGCCGCCGTCAGCACCTCGTCTGCCTTACGGAGCCACTGCCGTCGGGTCACCACTTGTCCGCCTCAGGGTCCTCGGGGATGACCGCCTCCAGCGCCATAATGGCGCACTCGATCATATCATCCTCCGGCTCCACGGTGGTGAGATGCTGCATCCACACACCCGGCGCGGAGATGAAGCGGGTAAACCAGTTGTCGCAGCGCCCCGCTAATTTGATAAGCTCATAGCCGATGCCCACCGTCAGGGGCAACAAGAGCAGCTTCACCGCCGTGCGCAACACGGGGTGGGCGATGGGAATAAGAATGGAGATGATAATGCCCACCAACAGCATCAGCACCATAAAGGAGGTGCCGCAACGGGGGTGGAAACGGCTCTGCTGACGGACATTCTCCACCGTCAGGGGCAAACCCTTCTCGTAGCAGAAGATGGACTTGTGCTCCGCACCGTGGTACATAAAGGTGCGACGAATGTCCTTCATACGGGACACCGCCAACATATAGCCTAAGAAGATGACAATGCGTACCACACCCTCGAAAATGCCGCGGATGGCACGGTTATCCAGCGCCGGCACCGCCGTGCTGAGCCACTTAAACAGCTGAATAGGCAACCACATAAAGAGGATGAGGGACAGAGCCACGCCCAGAACCATACCCACCACCATGGTAACGTTCATCAGCGCTTCCGCCTTTTTCTTAGTTTTCTCAGTTTTTTCGGCAGGTGCTTGACCCTCTTCGGGATTTTCCACCATAGCGTCCTCCAGTTCTTCCTCCATACCGCTCATTTCCACCGAGCGCATCAGGCACTTATAGCCGTAGATCATGGAGAAGATGAAATTGACCACACCCCGCACCAAAGGCAGTTTCGTCAAAAACGTCAGCTTGGGGGTGGGATTTTCCCAACTGTCAAATCGGATCTCACCGGAAATATGGCGCACCGCCATAGCCGTGCGTTCCGGTCCCCGCATCATCACGCCCTCGATCAGCGCCTGACCGCCAATGGAGGTCTTTTTGAGTACACATTCTTTCTTGTTATCCATAGTCCTTGTTTCCTTTCTTAGGCTTCCAGCGGCAACCACACGGTAACGGTGGTTCCCACGCTCGGCTCGCTGTCGATGTCCAAACGACCGCCATGCAGTCGCAAAATATCCGCCGCCAGTGCCAGACCGATGCCGGCGCCGGAGGTGGGTTGTACCTGATAAAACTTCTCGGTCACACGGGAGAGGTGCTCCGCGGAAATGCCGATGCCGGTGTCGCTCACCACCACCTGCACGCCGCCCCGCACACGGACGGCCTCCACGCGGACCCGATCCCCCTCGCGGGAATATTTTACCGCATTGTCCAGCAGGTTGACGAACACCTGCTTTAAACGGGCGCTATCCCCACGCAGAATCGGCAGTCGGCGGCGGCGCACCAGTACCAGTGTAATGCCGCTCCGCTCTGCCTTGTCCCGCAGGAGGAACACCGCCTCCTCCAATTCCGCCAGCAGGTCCACCCGCTCCCAGCGCAGGACCACGTGACCGCTTTCCATACGGGAGAAGTCCAGCAGTTCCTCCACTAGTCCCGTGAGCCGCTTGGCCTCGTTGCCGATGACCGCCAGCCCCTGAGCGGTGAGTTCCTTATCCTCTGTCTCATTCTGCAAGGTCTCAGTCCATCCCTGAATGGCGGTCAGAGGGGTACGCAACTCGTGGGACACAGAGGAGATAAATTCGTTTTTCAGTTTTTCGGCGGCGGCGATCTCCCCCGCCATAAAGTTGACGGTATCGCACAGTTCACCGATCTCATCGTTATACCGTTTTTCCAAGCGGGCGTCGTATTCACCCATGGCGATGCGCCGCGCCGTGGCGTTGATTGCCGCCACAGGGGTGACGATGGAATTGATGAAGTACATTCCCGACAGGGATACGAAAAACACGATGACCAGCATAAAGCCGAACAGCAAGAGACTCAGCAGCAGGATCTGCCGATCCACCGCCGTAAGGGATACCACGTACCGCAGTCCGCCCACCACTGTGCCGTCGACATCCGCTTCCAGCATCGTCAGCGCCATCACTCGCTCGCCGGTGGTACTGCGTCCCCGCCAGGTGCCGATGCCGTCGGCGCTGCCGTGGGCGCGCCCGTAATCGGGCACCCGCTCCACCTCAGGGATGAAACCGGAGGAGGACAACAGCACCTCACCGTCGGTGCTCACCACCTGCAATTCGATCTTATCCTTGTCGTTAAAGGCCGCCACCACCTCGCGGGCACCCGTGTCGTAGGCCAACACACCGGGACCCCAGTTCAGCTCGGTGGTGCGGTGGTAGAGCTGTGCCCGACTTTCCAGCGCACTCTCCACCCCTTGATAGTAATAATAACGGAGCATCGCCGTAAACAGTATCTGCAACGCCAACAGAAACATCACGATAAGGAAAAAGGCGTTGCGCAGCCACCGTCGGGTCAGTCCGTTCTGGGGGGCCATACGGCGGAAGAAACGCCGCAGACGGCTTTCTCTCATCCGTTCCATTGATACCCCCGTCCCCATACGGTCAGCAGATGATGGGGGGCGGAGGCATCTACCTCCACCTTCATCCGCAGACGGCGCACGTTCACGTCTACAATTTTATCGTCTCCGTAGGCCTCGTTCTGCCACACCTGCTCCAATATTTCGGCGCGGGTAAGCAAGTGATTGGGATTGCGGAAGAAAAACTCCAACATACGGAACTCGATATGCGTCAGTTCCACCGTTTCCCCATCCCGCAACAGGCAATGGGCGCGCAGATCCAGCGTCAGATCGCCGCTGTGCAGCTTCTCTCCCGCATCCGCAGGGCGTTGCAGGCGGCGATAGAGCGCCTCCACCCGCGCCAACAACTCGGCAATGCCGAAGGGCTTGGTCACATAGTCGTCCGCGCCCACCCGCAGACCGTTGACCTTCTCCTCTTCACGGGAGAGGGCGGTGAGCATAATAATGCCCATAGTCTCGTTCTTCTCCCGCAGGCGGCGGCAGGTCTCGAATCCGTCGATGCCCGGCAGCATCCCGTCCAGCAGGGCTATGGACACCGTGGGATCCGCTTCATATAGCGCCAACGCTTCCTCGCCGGAGGCCGCCTCCAGCACCTCAAAGCCCATGCGACGCAGATTCACCACGACAAAGGAGCGAATGGACGCCTCGTCCTCGCATATCAAGATCTTACGCATCCACTCCACCTCCTTGTTCGGTCAGACGGGATACCATATACCGCACCTTTTCCGCTCGCAGCACCTTGGGATCGTACCATGCGGTGCAGGTAAGACTGCCTTCATCCTCGGAGAACAGGGTCAGAGAGCGCATATTCTCCTCGGGGGCGGACATCTCATATTCTCCCACGGTCAGTCGCAGCCACACCTGACGCGTATCCTTATCCGCCAGATCCAGCGTATGAGTAGCCGTATCGTAGGCGGTGGCGAGGGTGTCCACCCGTTCCCGATCTAAGGTGATGAGATACCGATCCTCGGTGTTCACCACCGTGTGGGCCCGATCCAGCCATTGACCGCTGGCATAATCCCACGCCCGCCATACGGTGAGGGTGCCCCCTATCTTATTGTCGGCATGTTCATTCAGTAAGCGGGAATAGGGTATCTCCACCATACCGTCTCCGTCCACGTCCCGTGCTGCCAACTGCCCCGCACGGGTGGTCACCGTCGTACGATTGGTGGACGGGTCATAAAAGGGGGCACACAGCCCCTTGTCGTTGTAATAAATCAGCTCGGTCACCGTCTCACCGGTGGTCTTATATCCCTCCACGAACAGACCGTGCACCCCCGCCGCCAAGCGGCACAGGGTCATCTGTCCGAACTGCTCCACAGAGCCGTCCAGCGCTACCGTTTCCGCGGTCACCAATCGCCCCGCTTCCGCATAGGTGCGGGTGGCGGTAACGCTCTCCGCGCCACTATTGTGGAGCAGTAATAAACTGTCCTTATTTTCTGCGGTCAGGTCGCCCACATACAGCGCCGTATACAGACGACTCCCTTCCAGGGGGTGCAGTCCTCCCTCGGTGTCGTACACCACCATCTGATGCACCCGATTGCTGTACGTGGACCAGCCGGTGACGATCTCCGCCGAACCGTCCCCATCCACATCACCGAAGGCAACCTGACGAATGGCGACACCCGCGCCCACCGCGTCCGCCACCGAAACCCAGTCGTCACCCTCACGGCGCAACAGGTTGATATGGATCTCCTCGGGGGTGGCGGTAAAGGAATAAAAGGCCACCGCCATACGGGCGTCCTCCTCGGTGGGTCTGCCCGTCTCATCACATAAGGAGAAGGCCGCCGTATGATCTCCCTCCACGGGATATTTCAGCACGTACCGTCCTGCGGCACCGCCGCTGTCCAGCATATAGGTTTCCAGCGCGGCCTGTATAGCCTGCTGTTCGCCCTGCACCCGCGGGGGACGCAAAAAGGATTCCACGTCCAGACTGCAACCACTGCACAGCAAGCACAGCACCGCCACCAGTACAATCCAACGTATCCGCTTCATTACCCGACGACCTCCTTTCTTACGCTCGTATCTAACTATTATACATCCTAACGGCCCGCAGTGTCAATCCCGCAGGAGAGCCTGCCGTGCTCGGTAATCGGGCATGGTCTCTGCCACAAACGCCCAAAAGGCGGCGCTGTGGTCGTGGTGGCGGATATGAGCCAGCTCGTGCACCACCACGTAGTCCACCGCCTCGGGTGGATACTGCATCAGCCGCCAAGAAAAGCACAAACCGTTCTTCCCACTGCAACTGCCGAACCGCTTACGGGCAGAGGTGATCTTGACCCCCGCAGGGATCACCCCCATACGGGCGGCAAATACCTCCACCCGCCCAGGAATCACCTGCGCCGCCTGACGACGAAGGGTCTCTTCCTGCTGTGGGGTCACCTGACGGGCGGCCTGCGCCGCCTGACGGCGCCACCATCGCTCTTGGTGACGGAGAATCCACTCGGTGTGGGACTCCACGAAGCGCTCTATCTCCCTTTCGGGACAGCGGCGAGGCGCTCGCACCAAGGGAGCCCCCTCCGCCCCGATCTCCAAGGATAAGGTCCGCCGATCGGAACGGATCACCTTATACTCCATTCCCATCGTACCCCTCTAAAATATCCGCAAGATAGCAGCAATACGCCTCTCGCACCGCCGCGGGACTTTCCAGCCGAATGTCCGTGCCGAACCCCGACAACCACGCATAGAACTGGGGACTGACCACCACCGGCACCCGCACCGTAAAAGCACCCTCATCTGTGGGCATCAGGATTACATCCTGTCCGAACCGATCCAGCACAATGCCCGCCATCGAAGGGGCGCACCACAGGGTCACCGGCTGCGCCTCGCCGCCAAACATACCGAAGGTCTTTTGGGTATACACCGCCATATCCAGTCCGCGAAATACCGCCTCCCCCTCACGGGGTTGATTCGTCTGTCGGATGCGCAGCATCCGATCCACCCGATAGTGTCGAATGGAGGCGGTCTCAGCATCGTAGGCGATGAGGTAATAATTCTCGTCGTCCCAGGTCAGCGCCCAGGGGCTCACCGTATACAAGGAGCCGCCCCGCCGCAGATGCTGCTGTTTATCCGCGCCCCAGTCAAAATACTGGAACTTCACCTGCCGCTCGGCGGCGATGGCGGTTTGCAGACTGTCCACGTTATAGTAGATACTCTCGTTCATATTCTTGATGCGCCCCGACACCAGCACCTGCCGTTGCAGTTGTCCTGCCAGATGACGGCTGGTGAGGCTCTCCAAACGACGGATGAGCTCCTCGCTCTTGCGGCGGGTGATGAACTTGGAGGATTGGACCGCATCCACCAGCAGGCGCAACTGGGGCATATCCAAGGTGCGTTCCCCAATGTAATACCGCACGGTGGTATCCCGCACAGTGACGATATCCTCCCCCAGCAGGCGCAACTGCTCCAAGTCGTCGTAGAGGCTCTTGCGCTCCGCTGAAACACCCCGCGCCGCCAGTAATTCAGTGATCTGTTGCAGGGTCAGGGGATGCTCCTCATCCGTTTCCCGCCGCAAAATATCCTGCAAAAATAAAAGCTTGAGTTTCTGATTGCCTTGCCGTGCCATTGTCCGCCCTCCTTGGAGAATTCATTGTCCAATTTATGTCTCTATTAGTATAGCACGTATCACGAAAAAAAGAAAGCAAATTTGTTGATTTTTTATAATAAATTAATGTATTGAAAACGAAAGACGACTGTGGTACAATAAAAATAGTTTATAATAAAAGGAGGGATGGGTATGTCCCGCATCGGCATCATCGGCGCCATGGACTCCGAGGTGGCGAATCTCATCACCCGTATGGAGGGTGCCACAGAACAGACCATCGCCGGACGTCGATTCGTCTGCGGACGGCTGGCCGGCAAGGAGACCGTGGTGGTACAGAGCGGCATCGGCAAGGTAGCCGCCGCCATCACCGCCCAGCTGCTCATCGACCGCTTTGAGGTGGATACCCTGCTCAACACGGGGATGGCAGGCGGACTGGACGCCCGTCTGGAAGTGAAGGATCTGGTGGTTGCCACCGCCGCCCTGCAACACGATTTCGACCTGACCGCCTTTGGGCACACCAAGGGTTTCCTGTTCGGAGAGGACGATACTCGTCCCACCCTCTTCGCCGCAGACGTCTCCCTCGCGGAGCGGGCGCTCACCGCCGCAGCCACGGTTCTACCCGCGGGCAGCAAAGCCATCACCGGCGTGGTGGCCTCGGGTGACATCTTTGTCAATGACAGTGCTCTCAAAGCCACCCTGCGAGACACCTTCGGAGCCGCCGCCGCCGAAATGGAAGGCGCCGCCATCGCCCAGACCGCCACGGCCAACGGCGTCCCCTTCGCCATCCTACGTACCATCTCCGATCTAGCGGAGAAGGAGGCCAACGTCTCCTTCGACGAAATGGAGCGGTACGCGGGACAACTGGCAGGAGACATCACCGTGGCCCTGCTGGCTTCTCTGTAAATATTTTACCCCGCCAAAGGGCATACTAATGCCAATCTATGGAAGGAGCTTCTTTATGCGACCTGAACCCATCTCTCTATCCCACGATATGAAACTCTTGCATCTGTCGGACCGTCTGTTCCGTACCGACCGACTGACGGGTGTGTTTGCGGTGCCGCTGATCAAGGAAACGGCCGCCGCCTATGCCATCCTGCCGGGCCTGCTGACCCGCAGCTGCAAGGACTATCCCACCGTCAACGCCTTCAGCCGTCGGCTGGACGAGCTGTACGG
>JAZNJO010000057.1:0-29839 GCA_045578085.1 Acutalibacteraceae bacterium
GGTCACCCAATTGGGTGACCCTTTTTGCGTGGTGCGAGGGAGACTCGGACTTGCCCACTTAGTTTTTGCTTCAGCGAAAACTATAGGTTTTGACCGCTCACCGTCTTATGGCGGCGCTCTTAACCCATCTTCGGTCAAAACCGGGGTTCAAGTCCCCACCACTTGACAAACTCGGAAAAACACTCTACAATAAGACGCGAACAAACGTTTGCTCTAAAAATCAATCGAAAGGAAGTACTACGATGGGCATATTGGATGCCATTTTTTCAGCAGCGTTTGAGGGAGACGGGTTTAATCCGGTTATGGGAACCAGCACAAATTACAAGCATTGGATCAGTGTAGAGGATTGGAAGAGGTGCATTGATTGTGCAAAGAATCACGGAAAGATATGGTTGATGGCACAGCAACCGTATCCGGAACCACCGATACATCCGCATTGCCGTTGCGTGATTGAATCAATGCAGTCAATTACAGCGGGAACAGCAACAATTAATGGAGTGAACGGTGCAGATTGGACATTAAAATATAATGGTAAGTTACCGGATGATTATATTAGCAGTTATGAGGCTTCGCTGGTTGGTTGGAAACATGGAAAGTGGCCATCAAATTTTGTTCCGGGAAAAGCCATTACAGCTGGTGTTTATAAAAATTTTGATGGCCATTTACCACAAGCACCGGGTCGCATCTGGTATGAAGCGGATATTAACTACAAAACCGGAAGAAGAAATAATCAAAGAGTTGTTTGGTCAAATGATGGGTTGATATTTGTTACCTATGACCATTACGAAACCTTTTATGAAGTTGTATAAGGAGGAAAACATCTGTGAAAATAGTTGAATTGGATTTAACGGGATGTAAATATTTAGCTGAAATCCACGAGAGAATTCGTGTTGCGTTCGATTTCCCTGAGTGGTATGGAAAGAACTGGAGTGCTTTTTGGGACTTGCTTTGGAGCGAGTGTGATGCGGATAAAGTGATTATCAGAGGTGAACTGACCTTACCCAAGGAATTCGATGAGTCTTTATCTGTTATGCATGACATTTTGGATGACAAAATTGCCTTTAATAAAAAATGCAATTTCAATGCTTTTTCATATGAAATCGTTAATTGATGACCATTACGAAACCTTTTATGAAATTGTATAAGGAGGAAAACATCTGTGAAAATAGTTGAATTGGATTTAACGGGATGCAAATATTTAGCTGAAATCCACGAGAGAATACGCGTTGCATTCCATTTTCCCGAGTGGTACGGAAAGAACTGGAGTGCCTTTTGGGACTTACTTTGGAGCGAGTGTGATGCTGATAAAGTAATTGTTAAAGGTGAAAACAGTTTGTCCGGCGAATTTGACAAATCGCTCAGCAAAATGCATGAAATATTAGAGCGTAATAAAAAGGAACGAGCTAACAGTGATTATCCTTTTGATTATGAGATCGTTGACTGAGAATAGTTTCTCGTGAGTTCAGCCCCATACAAGTAGGGCAGTTATAAGTATGTATCGGGAGATTATACGCTGGGAGTTTTAGACAAGTTTGGTCAAAGAATCCATATACGGATAGAAATTCCTAGGAAAAATAACACGGACACAGTTTCTTTTTACAGTGGATGGATGGTGCATCCCAATGGTCAAATTAAGTTAAATACACCATATGGAGGTAAATAATATGAAAGAAATGGATTGTGTGGAGATTATTGTCGAAAAGGAGAAGTATGCGATTGATGGCGTGCATAAAGGGATGCAGGGCTGGATATGTATGGAAAAACGCAATTCGGATTCTTGGCTTGTCAATTTTCCTCAATATGGGGAAAAAGAGGATATTGCCACCATCTCTGTAGATGAGCAAGATCTCAAACAGATATCAACAATGGATGCACGTGTGAATGAATGGATCAAGGCGCAGTTTGAGAATTGACCGCTCGTGAGTTCAATCAAATACAAGTAAGGTAGCTATTTCATTCTCCCTTTTTTTGTGCTCGGTCTTCGGCTGAATCTCTGAAACGGCTTTGCCGTTTTACAGGTTTTGTGTGTACTGTCTATGACGAGTGCAAATGTGCCGCTAAAGCGGTTCCGGTTCCCATAAACCCATTGCATAACCCCTTTTTTTGTGTTACACTTAGTTCATACTATACACTAGGAGCGTGTGCTTATGAATCGACAGGTGTTCAATTATGCCGTTTACCCTTCGGTGGTGCCGGCGGATAAGAAATCGGTAATTACTATTCACCCGCTGGGGGAAAACACCAAGTTTCTGCCCGGCGTATCCTACACGGTGGAGGTTCGAGGTGTAGAGACCTTTTGTTCCGATTATGCCAACCTGCCGGTAACCTGGTACAACGTGACCCCCAATGAGGCGGGCGATCTGCTGATTTGTCACCACTTTGTCGGAGAACAGCGCCACGCCATCCTACTTAAACGCCCACAGGAGGATTTGGACGCCACTCCTTATCGGGAGATTACCCATCGGGGCAAGTTTCACGAGAACAAGGATGCTTTGCTGTGTGTTTATTCCTTGTATGAAGACCTGTACGGTATGCGGGGTTTCAAGGGCGAGGTGCACTGTCACACCTATGAGTCCGATGGCGTGCAGGACGTATGCCACACGGTGGGTAACTATCGCACCGCCGGCTACGATTTCTTAGCCATCACCGACCATTACATCACTATGGGCGCCGAGAAGGCGAAACGCCTCTTCGATAAGGCACCGGTGGATATGACTCTTCTTTTGGGTGAAGAGTGTCATGTGCCCACCGAACAGATCCATGCGGTCCATATCGGAGGGCGGGAGAGTGTTAATGCCTATTTCCGCGACCATCAGGAGAAGGCACAGGCGGAGATGGAAGAAATTGAGAGAGAACTACTTCATCTGCCGGAGAATATCAATAAGAGAGACTATGCATGGAGGATGTGGATCGCTCGCAAGGCGCGAGAGTTCGGAGGCATTTCCGTTCTGGCGCATCCTCATTGGATTTGGTTTGACGTGTATTTTATGGCCTCGGCCATTACCCGTCAGCTATTGCTGGATGGGGTGTACGATGCTCTGGATATCACCGATCAAGAAGCGGACACCACCGTAGCGCTGTGGAGCGAAATGCGGGCCGAGGGGTGCACCGTACCGGTAGTAGGCTGCACCGACTCCCACTTCACCAATGCCGACGATCCCAAGCGACCTGCTAAGGGTGGCTATACCTTGGTGTTTGCTCCCGATCGATCGGAGGGAGAAATCTTGCGGGCCATTCGAGAGGGACGCTGTTTGGCGGTGAATTATGCGGGTGAACCGGAGCGGGTGCAGGGGCCCTATCGCCTGGCGAAGTTTGCTCGTTTCCTGTTGGATTATTACTATCCCATCTATCGTCGGTTGTGCCATAATCAGGGGGTGTTGATGAGCGAATATTCTACTGAGGGTGTGGCTGATAAGGAGTTGGAGACCACGCTGGCGGTGCTCAATCGTCGTTCGGAGGCTTTTGCTCGGGATTTCTATGGATATAAATGAAAAATATATCCCTTTTATCCTACGAATTTTACATTTTTACTTGCTCTTTTGGGTGATGAGTACTATACTTTGATTTGAAGATTCCTAATAGGCAAACAAGGAGGTAATATAAATGAAACTGGGTGTACTGACGGTGCCGCTGGGCGGTCTTTCTTTGGATGAGGCGTGCCGCTTCTTGTCGGAACGTGGTGTGCAGATGGTGGAGATCGGCTGCGGCGGTTTTCCCGGAAAGGCTCACTGCGATGCAGAGGCTCTTTTGCAGGACGACGCTAAGTGTGCGGCTCTGCTGGAAACGGTGAAAAAATACGGCTTAGAGATTAGCGCTCTGAGCAGTCACGGCAATATGATCCATCCCGATCCTGCGGTGGCAGCGATGTATGAGAAAGACTTTACAAACGCCATTCTGTTGGCGGAGAAACTGGGCGTGCCGGTGGTCAACACCTTCTCCGGCTGTCCCGGCGGTTGCCCCGAGGACAAGACTCCCAACTGGGTTACCTGCCCTTGGCCGGATGATTTCACCCAGATTCTGGACTACCAGTGGAATCAGGTGCTGATCCCTTACTGGAAAGAGAAGGCGGCCTTTGCCCGTCAGCATGGCATCAAGATTGCTTTGGAGCTACACCCCGGTTTTTGCGTGTACAACACCGCTACGCTGCTGCGTCTGCGTGAGGCGGCTGGTCCCGAGATTGGTGCGAATCTGGATCCCAGCCACCTGATTTGGCAGGGGATGGATCTGCGCACTTGCATCCGCGAGTTGGGTCGCGCCGGCGCCATTTTCCATTTCCACGCCAAGGATACCTATGTGGATGCCATCAACACCGCTAAGAATGGTGTGCTGGATACCGGCCATTACGGTAACGAGCTTGAACGTTCTTGGATTTTCCGTACGGTGGGCTACGGCCATGGCGCCGATTACTGGAAGGAGATCATTTCCGAGCTCCGTCTGGTGGGCTACGATTACGCCGTGAGCATTGAGCACGAGGACAGCCTCATGTCCAGCAACGAGGGCTTGACCAAGGCCATCCGTTTTCTGAAAGATGCTCTCATTTTCGAGGAAAAGGGCGAGATGTTCTGGGCCTGATAACAAGCAATAAAAAAGACCGAGTCCGGCGACTCGGTCTTTTTTTATTTTACTTTTTACTGCCTAATCGTTGCCAGAAGCGGAAGGTCATGGGCCATACGCAGCCGGCAAAGGCGGTTAGTAGGAAATACCGTATCCCATCCGCGATGTAAGGGTTACCGATGAGGTTGTGTAGGGGTGTTTTAAGCAGGATCTTAATAAGCAGGACAGGAACAAGTCCTACGGCAAACTTTAAGATCTGCACCCACCACACGGCCTTGGTGTCGAAGTGGGTGTGGGCGGTGTCCACCTCATAGCTGAGCCATAGTGCCGCCATACAGGCCAGCATCTTGTAAGCATTTTTTAATCCGCTCTCGTAGTTGTGTGGGTCAATGTCGGCGGGGAAGGGATAGACCAGCACGAACACCAGAAAAGCCACGGTCACCGCTAAAAGTGCCCCCATCAGCCACCGCATAACAGCTTTACTCTTAGCGGCTTTTTTCATCAGAGGATGCAGACCGAAAACCAGTACCAGCGCCACCACAATGGATACGCCCACATCTGCGGGGGTGTGCACCCCCAGCCACATACGGGACAGAGGCACCAGCACACAGGCGGCAATGCAGAGGATGCGGATGAGAGGACGGCGGTTGCGGCGGGCAATACTACCGAAAGAACCGATGGTGGATTGGGTGTGCCCGCTGGGGAAAGAGTAACCGGTGGCTTCCTCTACGGCGCTTTCCACCACCGTGAAGTTGGGATCCCGCACCCAGGGGCGGGGGATACGAAACCAGAGTTTTAAGAACTGATTAAACACCGTGCCTATAAGTCCCACCGTGAGGACATAATAGCCATCCCATTTGTTGATGCACCAGAAGCACAAAAGACCGATGAGAATGAACACCGTTTCCTCCCCCAAATGAGTAATGAGGGAAAAGAGGGTGTCGCAAATGGGGTTGCGCAAATCCTCTAAGAAATACAGAAAGTTCATAAAGATTGGCTCCTTTTACTTTTTCTTTCGGCTGTACCGACTGAACTTGTCTTTTTTGCTTTTGGCAGGAATGTTGCCGCGACGCGCCCCCACGGGACCTTTGTTATCGGTGGTGGGTTTGTCCGGTGCCACCAGACAGCCGGGACCGGTACCGATCAGGTCGTAGCGCCCTGCCTTTTTGAGGGCGGAGAGAACCAGACGGCGGTTTTCGGGGCGATAGTATTGCAACAGCGCCCGTTGCTCCGCTTTTTCCTGCGGGGTGCGGGGCACGTATACGGGGTTGAGGGTAACAGGATCCAGACCTGTGTAGAACATACAGGTGGACAGAGTGCCGGGGGTGGGATAGAAATCCTGTACCTGTTCGGGATGCAGTCCTTCTTTTTTGAGGAACTGGGCCAGTTTGATAGCGTCGTTGATGGTACTACCCGGATGGGAGGACATCAAATAAGGTACCAGATATTGCTTCTTGCCTTCGCTCTTGGTCAGTTCGTAAAAACGGGAGCGGAAGGCCTCGTATACCTTGAACGAGGGTTTGCCCATATATTTAAGCACCCCATCGGACACGTGCTCCGGCGCCACTTTTAGTTGACCACTCACGTGATGGCGGATCAGTTCTTTGAAGAATCGCTCGTCCTTATCCGCGATGAGGTAATCGAAGCGAATGCCGGAGCGAATAAACACCTTTTTTACCCCGGGGATCTGCCGCAGACGGCGCAGCAGGGTGAGATAATCGTCGTGGGAGACCTTGACCGCCGGACACATCTCGGGGGCCAGGCATTTTTTGTCCTTGCAGGCGCCTCGTTTCAGTTGTCCGTCGCAGGCGGGCTGGCGGAAGTTGGCGGTGGGGCCGCCCACATCGTGAATGTATCCCTTGAAGTCGGGCATTTTCACGATCTGCTGTACCTCCGCTACCACCGAGTCGTGACTGCGAGAGGCGATCTGCCGCCCCTGATGATAGGCTAGCGCACAGAAATTGCAGGCGCCGAAGCAGCCGCGGTTGTGGATAACCGAGAACTTCACCTCTTCAATACCGGGCACGCCTCCCATAGGCTCGTAGGAGGGGTGATAGTTGCGCATATAGGGCAGTCCATACACCGCATCCATCTCCTCGGTAGAAAGGGGCTGGGAGGGAGGATTCTGTATCAGGATCCGATCCCCGTGCCGCTGGATGACGGTCTTGCCCCGCACGGGATCGTGCTCCTCCTGCTGGATACGGGTGGACACGGCGTATTGCCGCTTTCCGCTGTCGGAGGGCTCTTTCACCAATTCATAAGAGGGACATTCGGCGCAAGCAGTGGGGACGTAATCGGCAGCGGAAACTGCATAGCAGGTCCCCCTTATATCCGTGAGGGCGCGGATGGACTCCCCCTCATTAAGCCTGCGGGCGATTTCCACAATATGTCGCTCGCCCATACCGTACATTAGCAGATCAGCCTTGGCATCCAGCAGGATGGAGGGGCGTACCGTGTCGTCCCAGTAATCGTAGTGGGCGAAGCGGCGCAGGGAGGCTTCCAGACCGCCGATGGCGATGGGCACCTCCCCAAACAGACGGCGGATGGTGCGGCTGTACACAATGGTGGCTCGATCGGGACGGAGCCCCGCTTTGCCACCGGGGGAATAGGCGTCTTGACTGCGCTTGCGTTTGGCAGCGGTGTAGTGGGCCACCATAGAGTCAATGTTGCCGCCGTTGACCAAAAAAGCCAGGCGGGGTGCTCCGAAGCGGTGATAGTCCTCGTCGGTTTGAGGTTGGGGGAGGATGCACACCCGATACCCGTGGCTTTCCAGCACGCGGGAGATGATGGCGGTGCCGAAACTAGGGTGATCCACGTAGGCGTCACCGGTCACCAGCACAAAATCCGCTTGTTCCCAGCCTCGCGCTTTCATATCCTCGGCAGTAGTGGGCAAAAAAGCCATAGTTCCTCCTCCTTTCGTAGGTATAACAATTAGTCTTTCTTAGGTCGATAGATCGAATAGAGATCAAACTCACCCGGTGCCACGGGACGGGCAGGGGGGAGAAGGGGGATTTCTTTGTTTTCGGGGGTGGTGGTGTAGCTCTTTTTGTGACAACACACGATCAACCAGTACAAAACCAGCAGAAGCATTGCTCCGCCGCTGATGTAAAGGCCGTACCACAGGCCGGGGGTCTCGTAGTCAAAGCGAATGTCCATGTTTTTTCCTGCGGGACATTTCACTGCCATAAAGCCTACGTTGGTTTTGAGGATCTCGGCAGGTTGACCGTTCACCGTGGCGGTCCAACCGCTCTCGTAGGGGACGCTGAAAAACACCAGATTTTCCGATTTAAGTGTGATGGTGGCAGAGAAGCCGACGGCGTCCTTTGTAAACGAGGAGGCGGCTCCTTCGGCTCGAGCTAAGCAGTCGTCCAGATATTGGGCATTGGAATAGATCATTTGCTCAGTGTCAAGATGGGGGAGTGTGAGAGCTATTTTATCTTCGTCTGCATCCTCCACCACCAAGGCTTTGAGTAGCACCAGTTCTCGATCGGTTTTAGACAGGGCGTCGTATTCGGAGCGGGTGATGTATCCCATGTAAGTAAAGCCCATAGGCACGAAATATTCATTTTCATAGATGGCGAAGCCGTTTTGCGTATCGTAATAGGTCCAGCCGGGCATCAACGTGGTGCCGTCGGGGGCAAAGATCTGATCTTCCTTTTTGTTGTACAGCTGCACGTCCCCCTCGGGCTGGGTGTAGTCAAAGAGCCAGCGCACCGACAGGAGTCCTCGCAGGGCGTAGTGGTCGGTTTCGGGACGGGATCCCACAGAGCGGCTTACCCCCACGGAGGGATAGAAATCCATGATGGAACCGGGAACGATGCTGTGGAACGCCTGAATGGTAGGCATATTCCAGTACATTCCTTGATTATCCATCCCTTTGTAGGTGTCCATACGGCTGAAAGTGTTCGCATCGGGCAGTTCAAACGCGGGAGCGTTTACCAACTTGTCCGTTACGTAATCGCTGGGATAGGCGCCGGTGACTTTGCCAAAGGTGAGATAGGCCCAACCGCCTGCCAGACATACCGCTACACACACAGTGGTCAGAGTAGCTAAGAACACCTGCTTATTATTCAAATACAGCTTGACCAGCAAGCCCGTCATCAGCAGACAGGCTGCCGCCACCGCCACCGTGATCCAGAAGCGGGGAGCATCCTTCATTAGACCCAGCACCACCTTGCCGGTCTCCTCGTCGGGATCCCAACTCTTGGGGATTAAACCTACGAACAGAGCCAGCGCAGCGGTGATGCCTCCGGACCAACCGATGGCGCGCCCCCACTCGACACGGGTCTCTTCTTCAAAGCAGCGCAGGGTGGCAAGGATCAGCATCAGTGTCAGCATATAGAACCAACGGGCATAGTACATCTGGTTCATTAACTGGAACAAAGCGTTAAGTCCGGGGATCAAGGTGCAAAGACACAGGATGAACACCATCCGCCGCAGCCAATCGGTGTGGCGGCGGGACTGGAAATAGGCGATGACGCCGGTGCAGCCGAACACGGGGATCCAAGCCGACATCGAGGCCCAGTTGTTATTGGCATCGGGGAAGAAATTGGCGCGAGCCGGGTGATCGGGAGGAAAGAAGAAGCTGTGCAGGATGTCGAAGAAGCGTTGGTCGCTGGAATAGATAAGTAGGCCCCATCCTTCCAGCAGGTTCTCGGTACGCCCGTTCTGAATGACTGAGAAGAAGGAAGGTAAGAGCAGCACCGCCGCACCGGCCACGCCCAACAGCGCCTCCAGCCACAGACCGAAGAAGCGCCGCGTACAGTGTTCCCATTCACGAGACAGGGCGCGGACTACCCAGTAGATCATTACAAACAAAGCCTGTCCGATAAAGAAATAGTAGTTGGACAGAGCGCTCATCAGTACCGCGAAGGCGAAGAGACCTTTTCGCCCATCCTGCATATATTGTTCCACACCCAAAAGCAGCAGAGGGAACCACACCAAAGCCTCATGGAAATGATTAAAGAAGATGTTGTATATAGAGAATCCGCAGAAAGCGTACAGAATGCCCGCCACCATCGCCAGTCGGGGTTGTAGGAATCGACGGGTGTAAGCGTAAGAGGTCAGGGAGGCAAAGGCCATCTTGAGAGCCAGCAGTGGTGCCATCATATAGGGTACCCAGGCGGTGGGGAAGGGCAGTGTCAGCCAGAAAAAGGGACTGCCCAGCAGATAAAAAGAATAGGATCCCACGAAATTAGCGCCCAGATCCGTGGTCCAGTTCCAGCCGATTTCACCGGAACGGACGGCACGATGCGCAAGCTGATAGAAAGGAATCTGTTGGGCGTTGAAATCGCCGTAATAAACAAACAGACCCTTATCAAATAAAACAAAAGGGGCAAAGAGCAAAATGCCCATCGCCAACACCAGGAGAAAGACGATATGCCCTTTTCCTTTCTCTCGTTGCAATGTGTGTGCCATAGATAACCCTCCTGCACAAAAACCTTATACTTTTTTAGCATAGCATACTTTTTTAAAAAAATAAAGTCCTATTTTATGTGCTAGACATGGAAGTCGGTTTGTGGTATAATGAACAGCAATGTTTATAATGATGAAATGGAGTGGACGCAATGACACAACGGGTACGGTATCAGCGATTGGATGAGCGGGCGACAGAGCCTTGCTATGGCAGTGCGGCGGCGGCCGGCGCCGATTTATATGGTATTTTGGATGCCCCTTTGACTCTGCAGCCGAATGAGACGGCTTTGGTGCGTACCGGACTGGTGGTAGAAATTCCCGAGGGGTTCGTGGGTCTGGTGTGTGCGCGCAGTGGGCTGGCCACCAAACGAGGACTGGCACCGGCTAATAAGGTAGGGGTCATTGATGCCGATTATCGCGGTGAGGTGATGGTGGCACTCCATAATCACGGTGTAGTTCCCCAGACCATTGAGCATGGTGAACGCATTGCTCAACTGGTATTGGTCCCCTATCTGACTGCGTCTTACGAAGCGTCGGATAACCTTACCGCTACCGATCGCGGCGCCGGTGGCTTTGGTTCCACGGGAATGAAATAAATCGGTAAAAAACACAACAAAACCATTGGTTTTTGAAAGGAATTTCTGTTGACTTACATCAGGGGTTTTGTTATATTCTAATTTAGGTATGAATTTCTGAGTTTTTCTTTTGAGGATGTTTGAAAGGAGAGAATGGTTTGAAGAAATTATATCAAGCGCCTCAGATGGAAGAGTTGTTATTCCGTGCGGATGAGGCAATCAACGCCATTAGCGAAAGCCAGTATAACAACGGTGAGTTTGGCGAAGATACTTGGTCCTGATTTTTTAGAACCCCTATTTTAACCAAGGAGGAATTCTTGATCATGAAGAATAGAATGCGCAAAATCTTGGCAGCGCTGTCTGCTATGGTGATGTTGCTGGCTGTGGTGCCGATGGCAGGCCTGAGCGTCACGGCGGCCACTCCTGTTGTGAATGCGACTTTTGAGGATGGCGGCACCTATTTCAGTTCTGATAGTGACATTTCTGCCGTGAATGAGAGCGGTTGCACCGGTTCTTATTGCCTCAAATTCGTGGGCACGAAGGATTGGGCAAACGTGCACAAGGGCATCAACGTTACTGCAAATACGGAGTATGTTGTTACGTTCAAGATGAAGTCCAATATGACCGGAACGGTTTCCCTTAAGTTTGTTCAGCACGACTGGTCGACTGTGGACGCTAAGGCGGACGTTACACCTACCACTTCCTGGGCGGAGTATTCTGTGAGCCTGTCCTCAAAAACGGCAACCGATGTTGTGTTTATGTTCCAGTTGAATGTGGAAGCTAGTGCCGGTCAGGTTGTCTGGGTTGATGACGTCGTTCTGACCGAAAAGGTGGATGAGCCCGAACCCGAACCGGACGCTCCTGCTCCTACTGAATTGATTCCCGATGGTGGATTTGAGAACGGCATTGTCGGTTCTGTTCCCGCCGGTTGGGACAAAAAAGACGGAACGGTTACCGTAACCGCGGATGCGGCTCACGGTGGCGCTCAGTCTCTGCTGGTTTCCGCTACGTGGAATTATGCCACAAATGCCTATGTCAATATCCAGGTTGAGCCGGACACGGCGTATGCATTTACTTTCTATTACAGTTCCACCAGCGCGACTGCCTACGCGGACGGTTGGGCAAAAATTGTGGATAACAGCAATGAATCTACGATTAAGCAGACTTGGATGAACCATAGCAACGCTATGGGTGGTACCACTTGGCGAAAGATGACGATGGATTTCACCACCGGTTCCACCACCTCGGTGCGGTTTGAGCTCGGTATGGTTGAACAGGGTGATGGTGTTATCACTACGTACTACGTGGACGACATTGAATGCTTTGCAAAGCCCACCATCGAGAATGGTGATTTCGAAACCGGCGCTGCAGGTGGTTCTTTGGTTAAAACGAGTTCCAACACGAAGGTGACCAACGAGGCTGCCTACGAGGGTAATTACTCTCTGAAATTGGATGCCCGCAGCGGATATAATACCAGCGCGGCTATTAACGTGAGCGTGGTGCCCAATACGGACTATGTTCTCACCCTGTATTACAGCTATGTGAGCAGTTCTGCCACCAATCCTGTGGTTTTGTATTTCTACGATGGCACCTTTGAAAATGCAACATATGATAATTTGTCTGCGGTCAACGGCGGCAAACAGATCACCGCACCCCTGAACGATGCCACGGCGGTCAACGGTACCACTTGGGCTAAGAAATCGATTACTTTCAACAGCGGTGCCAACAGCGGTGGCATTTGGGTGAAATTCTCCGATAACGGAAGTGGTTCCTCCCCTTGCTATATCGACAAGGTCACTTGCCGTAAGAATGTTGTATCCAATGACGGCTACATCAAAAATGGTGATTTCGAAAACGATGTTGATACCAGTTGGACTTTCCGTCAGTCCACCAAGATGGATGCCGTGTCTGCCTATAAGGGCGAATCCGGTGCTCACCTGATTGGTCAGGGTACTTGGGGTGGCTTGATGGATCAAACCATCACGGTTGAAACCGGCAAGACCTATGTGCTTTCTTTCTGGCTTAAGGTTATCAAAACGGGTGTCAACGTCCAGTTTAAGGATCAGAATAGCAGCGGTCCTTCCATTTCCGGTGGTCAGTGGTTTGACGGCGCGAAATACAAGAATTGGACTTTAATAACCCTGCAGTTTACCGCGGTCAGCAACGCTGTTTTTGTTAACTTCTGTGGTGCCGGCGGTAGCGGTACTCCCGATCCGAATAAGGAAGAAGAACTCTACGTGGACAATGTCTCCGTGGTGGAGTTGAAAGAGCCCTCCTACGACGGCTATGTTTACGATGGTGACTTTGAAGCCGGTATCTTGATCGATTGGACGGCTTTCCAAGGAACTGCTCTGTCCGCCGATGCGGCCCACTCCGGCGAGTACGGCGTGAACCTGGTCGGTGCCGGCGGTTGGGGATCCACCCTGTCTCAGGATATTAACACCATCCCGGGTCTCACCTATGAGTGGAGCTTCTGGGTCAAGGTGCTGAAGACCGGCAACAACTTCAAGGCGGAGAACGGCTCCGGTGAAACCTTGAGCAGTGATTATATCGACGTGGCCAAGGCCGGCGACTGGACCAAGTGGACCATCACCTTCACGGCTACTTCGAGCGTCACCAAACTGAACATTTGCGGAAGTGGTGAAGATACGGTCGAAAGCCTGTATTTCGACGATGTGACCGTAACGCCCAAAATGGAGGATATCGTTTCCGGTGGTCAGACCAGTGTCAGCGAGGATGTTTCCGGTTTACAGTTCAAGTTTGACGTCATGGCAGATGGTGTGCAGGTCAATGACAACCAGTTTATTGCCGACAGCGGTAGCGTTATGCCTTATTACAACTTTGGCGGCACCTACACGCTGGTGGCGATGGGCGCCGTAGTGACCAATAAGAGTGAAGTGGGAACTTCTCTGGACAAGATGGTTCTGGACAGTGTGGATGGCTCCAACAAGGTTATCAACATTCCTGTGGTCTATTTGCACGAGTGCGAGGATTCTACGGTTTCCTTTGCGGTTCGCGTGACCAACATTCCCGAGAATAAATACGATGCTCGCATCTATGCCCGTGCCTATTTTGTGTTTGATGATGGTTACGGTAATCAGATTACCGTGTACGATTCCAGCATTTTTGACCGCACCTATAACGAGGCAAAGGCCTAATTCTTAAAATGAAAACCCGTGTGTCGAAAGGCACACGGGTTTTTGCTGTTTTTACCGGTTATGAAAGAGGGGAGAGAAGGAGCGATTCGACGGTTTTGAATATAATGAAATTACGAAAATAATAAGTACCAACTATTGACTTATTTTGTCATTCTGCTATAATGGATACGATTATGTGTTAGTATAGGTGTATATTGTACCTGGAAGGAAAGGAGAGTCTGGATACGATGAAAAAGGAGTACGTTTCTCCTGTGTTGGAGGAGTTGTTGTTCCGTGCTGACGAGGCGATTAATGCGATTTCCGAAAGCCAATATAACGACGGCGAATTTGGCGATGACACTTGGACCTGATAAGCGGCAATTTTAATCCTTGATATTTATTTAGGAGGAAAGACATAATGAAAAGCAAAATTTTAGCAATTCTTGCCGTTGTGGCGATGCTGTGCTCCGTGCTGCCTCTGGGCGGTCTGACGGGTATGGTTGCTTCTGCGGCAACGAACTTGGTCACCAATGGTGACTTTGAGACCGGCACCACCTCTGGATGGGCCTGTAACAGTAGTAATGGCGGTGTTTTCAACATCGTCAGCACCGATCCCGGCGCGGGCTCTTATTCTCTGTCTTTTGACGGCGATGTGCTCAACTATGCTTGGGTCTATACTTCCATTAGAGTTGAGAAGAACACGGATTATATTTTGTCTTTTAAGGCAAAAGTAACCAATGCCAGTGTTTCTGTAAACTTCCAGACTACCAGCTGGGGGTCGTCCGGCATTCCCAAGCCTACCATCAGCGGCGTAGGTAGCACGTGGAGTGATGTTAGTTGCACCTTTAACTCCGGCGAAAACTCTCAGTTGTTGATGTTCTTCCAGTCCGGTTGGGCGGCGGTGGCGGGTAGTAAAATTTACTTGGACGATGTATCCGTGAGATTGGCATCTGAACCCGAACCCGACCCCGAACCTGAACCGGAACCCGATCCTTCCCAGAACATTCTCGCCAACGGCGATTTTGAGATGGGTAACTGGACTAATTGGGACCGTGACAGCTGGAATGCTTGCCGCGTGAATGCGGAAGCGAAGCGCAACGGCAGTTATGGTGCTCAGTTGACCGGATCTGGCTGGGGCGGTCTGCTGTGGCGCACCGTTACCGTTGAGGCGGGTGCTACCTATCAGCTCTCTATGTGGACCAAGACTGCTGCCGGTTCGGCCAAGGGTGTTAACATTAAGGTGAGAGATCAGGATAACAATGGTGCCAAAATTTTCGATAAGTATGTTAATGCCACCGAGTGGACTAAGACTACCATTGAATTCACCGCTCTGTCTGATAAACTCTACTTTATGTTTCTGGATGGTGGTACGTCCAGTGGCACCAGCACCACCTATCTGGACGATGTGATGCTGATCAAGACCAAGGATGCGCCTGCTTTCGACGGCTATATCTACAACGGAAACTTTGAGAGTGGTGACACTTCTGCTTGGACCGTTAAGGGCAACGGTACGGCCATTAGCTCTGACGCACATAGCGGCAGTTACGCTTTGAAACTGTCCCACAACGGTGCATGGGGCGAGGCGGCTACGCAGACGGTTAATGTAGAGCCTGATACTAACTACACCATTTCTTTCTGGGTTAAGCGTGTGTCCGGTACCGGCGCATGGTATTTCTATGCGATTAAGGGTTCCAACCACAATGAGAACCTGGCTTCGAAGTACTTCAATCAGACCACGGCGGAATGGAAGCAGTTCACCTTTAGTTTTAACTCCGGTTCTGAGACTTCTGTGTTCCTTAAACTCTGTCCCGAAGACGTGAACTCTGTCTTCCTTATCGACGATATCACCATGGTTAAGGATGTAGACCCCTCTTTCGACGGTTACATCTACAACGGCGATTTCGAGACCGGTAAAGCTTCCGGTTGGTCTTTGACCGGTTATGCTACCGTTGAGCCTGCTGCCAAGAAGGACGGCGTCTTTGGTGTACACGTTAACGATACTACCAAGCACTGGGCTGGTTATTTCAGCCAGACCTTCACCGTTAAGAAGAAGACTGACTATATCCTGACCTTTACTTTCAAGTGCCTGCGTAACGGTTTTAACGTTAAGGTGTACAGTGACAGCGGCACTCCCTACGATGGCAATGATGACATTGTTTTGAATAGTAAGTACCTTAACAATAAGGATTGGACCACCTACCAGTTAGGTTTCAATTCCGATAGCCTTACAACGTTGATTGTGACCTTCTCCAGTGGCAACACCGAAGGCGGCGATGAGTTCTATATGGATAACATCTCCATCGGCAAGCTGGGCGGCGAGGATCCCACCCCCAACACGATCCTGACCGGCGGTCAGACCAGTATCCGCGAGAAGGTGGCGGGCACTCAGATTACTTCTGCTCTGGCGTTCCGCTTTGACGTGAAGGCCAGCGGTGCCGTTAAGGATGCTTTCAACAAGTATGTTAGCGGCAGCGCCATCGTGACTCCTTTCTCCGACGTGGAGGGCGACTATGAGCTGCTTCGTGCCGGCGCGGTGATGACCAACAAGAACGACATCGGTAAGGACGACGAGGCTCTCGTGCTGACCAATGTGGATGGCAAGAAGGTGCTGAACATCGAGGCTGTGTATCTGGCCGACGTTGCGGCGGACAGCTTCTCCTTCGCGGTGCGTATCATCAACATCCCTGATGCTAATCTGTCCACCAATATCTACGCTCGTCCTTATTACGTGTACGAGGATGAGGACGGCAACGAGGTTACTGTTTACGGTGAGACCAAGTCCGATAACTACGAGCACGTAGCCGATCCCAAGGCTCACATCAAGGTGTTGGCCATCGGCAACAGCTTCTCCGTGGACGCTATGAACAACCACCTGTATAAGGTGCTGGAAGATGCCGGTTACAAGGATATCGTACTGGGCAACCTGTATATCGGCGGTTGCTCTCTGGATACCCATTGGTCTAATATCAACAGCGGTCTGGGCAACTACACCTATTATAAGAACAGCGGCAGTGGTTGGACCACGACAAGCAACTACAAGGCGAACACCGCTATTGCGGAAGAGGATTGGGATATCATTACGATTCAGCAGGCTTCCCCCGATTCCGGTCGCCCCAACACCTACATCAACCTGAACAACATTGTGGAGTACGTCAACGAGAATAAGACCAACCCCAATGCCCGCATCTACTGGCATATGACCTGGGCTTATAATAAAACCAACAGCAACAGCGGTTATGCCAACTACGGCAACGATCAGACCCAGATGTACTACTCTATCACCGATACGGTGAAGGATAAGGTGCTCACCAATTCTCTGATTGATGGCGTCATTCCCTCCGGTACCTCTATCCAGAATATGCGTACCTCCGGTATTGATGAGACTCTGCTGTGCAGCTCTGACGGATATCACCTGAGCGATAACTACGGTGATTACATTGCCGCCCTGACTTGGTATGCTTACTTCTCCGGTGAGGACGTTTCCGGCATTACCTATCAGCCTGACGTGATCAGTGCGGATGTGCGTGCGGATATCAACGATGCGGTTATGGGTGCTATGGAGAGCCCCTTGGCTATCACCAAGCTGAACTACGATCAGACCAAGTCCATCAAGGTGCTGTCCATCGGCCACTCCTTCTCCATCGACGTTATGGGTACTTACCTGTACGACATGTTGAAGCAGGCCGGTTACACCGACATCACCCTCGGCTATCTGTACTATCCCGGCTGTCCTCTGTCTCAGCACTGGGATTGGATTGAGAACAACATCCCCGCAACTGCGGATCAGGGTGATGCCCGATTCAGCAAGAAGAACTCCGATGGTGACTGGGTAACGGTTGCTTACAAGCCTTACACCATTGATGTGCTTCGCAATGAGGATTGGGATTTTGTTACTCTGCAGGCGTCTCCTGACTATGTGGGCGGTAACGTTGTCAGCTCCGACAGACCCGGCGGTGGCAAGACGGATTACGCAGCGGTTCCCAAGCTGACCAACTGGATCTATGACAACGCCCTCAATGCTAATGTGGAGGTTAAGTTCCATATGATCTGGGCCTTCAGCCAGGATTGTGAGCTGTGGAGCAATGCCTTCCACAAGGATCCCGCTACCGGCAAGTACAGCCAGTTGACCATGTACGAGAATATCGTTAAGGCCACCAAGCAGTACATTGTGCCCAACACGGATATTAAGGGTATCATCCCCTCCGGTACTTCCGTGCAGAACGGCCGTACCTCCCTTATTGGCGATAACTTCAATGAGCCTGTTGTGCCCGGCACCCAGGCAGACGGTTACCACTTGAATACCAAGTACGGTGACTTCACCGGCTCTCTGACCTGGGCCTGCTACTTCAGTGGCGTGGATGCGAACACCATCACCTCTCGCTCCGATGGTATGACTGAAACTGAGTTTGCGGCCATCGCTGAGGCAGTCAATAATGCTCTGGCGGATTGGGACAGCGTGACCGAATCCTCCTTCAAGAACTAATCTACCCCTAATAAACGAGCCCACGGCGATGGCGTGGGCTCGTTTCCTATCTTCCCACAAAGAAAGAGCCGTGACATAGCGTCACGGCTCTTTCTTTGTCTGTTAGATGTTTTCTACTTTGATCAGGTTGGTGTTACCGGATTCACCGGTGGTGACGCCGCCGGTGATGACGATACGTTCCCCCTTTTTTAGATTCAGATCTCGTTCTGCGATCTTCTTGGCGGTGTAAAACAGCACGTCGGTGGAGGTGAACTTCTCACATATAGCGGGAATCACACCCCAGGACAGGGATAGCCTCCGCCAGGTGGTCTCGTCGGTGGTCAGACCGATGATATCCACCGGTGCGCGGAAACGGGAGACCATTCGCGCTGTCTTACCCGACAGGGAACAGGCCACAATGGCGGTGGCATCGATGTCGATGGCCATACCGCAGGTGGCGTGGGAGATAGCATCCACAATATTGCGGATCTCAAATTCCGCGTTGTGGAATCGCTTTTTGTAGTTGATGTTCAACTCAGTGGTTTCGGCGATCTTAGCCATCGCCTGCACCGCCTGTACGGGGTACTTGCCCGCGGCGGTCTCACCGGAAAGCATAATGGCGCTGGTGCCGTCGTACACCGCATTGGCCACGTCAGAGATCTCCGCACGGGTGGGTCGACTGTTGTGAATCATGGATTCCAGCATCTCGGTGGCGGTGATGACCCGCTTACCCAGCATACGGCATTTGGTGATGAGCTTTTTCTGGGTGTAAGGGAGCATCTCATAGGGTATCTCCACACCCATGTCGCCGCGGGCCACCATAATGCCGTCGCAGTGCTGGCAGATTTCCTCAATATTATCCACACCCGACTGATTCTCAATCTTGGCGATGAGTTCTATATCGGTGGCACCCAGCGTCTCTAAATAATTGTGTACATCAATGAGGTCCTGCTTGTTGGATACAAAGGAGCAGGCAATAAAATCCACTCCGTTCTCTACACCGAAGCGAATGTCCTCTTTATCTTGCTCGGACAGATACGTCTGTTTCATCACCTTACCGGGAAAACTCATACTCTTGCGGTCGGACAGTTCGCCGCCGCAGGTGACGCGGCATACGATATTCGCCCCCTCGATTTTCTCCACCGTAAAGGAGAGCAGCCCATTATTGAGGAGAATAGTGTCACCCTCATTCAAGTCCTCGGTCAGTTTCTTATAACTTACCGATACCCGAGTCTCATCACCCTCTATCTCTTCGGTGGTGAAGCAGAAACTGTCGCCTTCATTTAGAGTCACCTTACCGCTTTTGAAGGTTTTGATGCGGTATTCGGGCCCCTTGGTGTCCAGCATAATGGCAACGGGTCTGTTTAACTCACTGCGCACCTTTTTAACCATTTCAATGCGACGTTTATGATCTTCGTGGGTGTTGTGGGAGAAATTGAGACGTGCCACGTTCATTCCTGCATGGCACAGGGCGGTGATGATCTCCTCGGTACTGCTGGCAGGACCGAGGGTACAGACGATTTTGGTTTTTCTCATACGATCCTCTTCTTTTATATGATATTTGGTGCCGTTGCACCTATTTTGCGCGTCGTGGTTAGTTTTATGCTTTATTGGATGGGGGGTTCCAATCCCAGATGAGCCAAAATGCCGTTGTAGATGCCTTGGGCAAAGCCCCATGGATCCTCGGTCATTTTTTGTACGTCTTCCTGATTGGTGATGTATCCCAGTTCTACCAGAATAGCCGGCATTTGGGTGCGTCGCAGGACGTACAGGGAGGGATTGATCCGTACACCGTTATTCTTGGTGCCCATGCGGTTGACGATTCCCACCAGCACCTGCTGTGCCAATTGAGCGGCTACGGAGGGTTCGCGGTAGACGTATACCTCGGTGCCATTGGCAACCGGGTTAGTGCTGGCGTTGGCATGGATGCTGATGAAATAGTCCGCGCCCCATTCGTTGGCTCCTCTTACCCGTGCAGCCAGACTGGTGGCGTTGCTGGTTCCCAGTACCTCGGTGGGGGAGTTGCGGGAGCGGCGTACTTCGAAGCGCCCATCTTGTTCCAATAGTTGTGCCAGACGAGTCCCTACGGCATAGGTGATATCCTGTTCTCGATAGCCAAAGCCCTCGGCACCCGCATTCACCCCCTGCGGATTATGTCCTTGATCAATGAAGATTTTGGTAGCCATTTAAACACTCCTTTCTTGCTATACTATGCAGAAAAGAGTGGGAATGGTTACAGTTGGTTGAGCAGAATAGCTACCGATTGGCGCACACTGTTGCCGTCCTTGATGTGGATGGTGATATCCGCGTACTTTTCGTATAGTGGCACTCGCTCGTCAAACAGATCGTGGAGTGTGGAACCGGGGGCAATAGCCACGCCGCGTGCGTGCAGGTCACCCAGTCGGCGCTCTACCTCGTCAAAGGATAGGCAGAGGTACACGATTTTGCCCAGCGCTTTCAGATGCGCCATGGCCTTTTCGGAATACACTACACTGCCACCGGTGGCGATGACCGAGCGTTGTGCCTGCACGGTGCAGACGGCAGCTTCCTCTCGACGAATGAAACCGTCCACGCCCTCCGCATCCAAAATATCTCGCAGAGGGCACCCGTTCTGACGGATGATGACGTCGTCTGTGTCGATAAAGGAATAGCCCAATTCCTTGGAGAGTATGCGTCCCAGTGTGCTTTTACCGCAGGAAGGCATACCTACTAAAATAATGTTGTCCATAGTTTTGAATCCTTTGCTTTTATGATGGTTGGTCGTCAAAGTGACGGCGAATTGCTTCTGCCGCAGGACGGGTCATACCCTTGACCAACAGCAGTTCTTCCAGAGTAGCGTTCTGAACCCCTTTCAGGGAGCCGAATTGCCGTAACAGCGCCTGCGCGCGGGTGGATCCGATGCCCTCGATCTCGGTTAGGGCGGTGGTAAGGGAAACTCCTTTACGGCGTTGACGGTGATAGCGAAGGGCGCTGCGATGCACTTCTTCCTGAATGGTGGAGAGAAGGGTAAAGGCGGCGCGCTTGCGATGAATGGCGATCTCGCCTTGCCCCGGTGCAATGGCACGCGTGCGATGGCGGTCATCCTTCACCAGTCCATAGACAGGGATGGTGGGGTCGTACTTGTGGATGATGGGAGCGCCTGCCGCCACATGTTCGTTGCCGCCGTCCAGCAGGATCAGATCGGGCCGCCGCCCAAATCCCGCACCTTCATCCCGATGAGTGAGATATTCGTCCATGCGACGGGCCAGCACTTCTTGCATGGCGTGATAGTCGTCTCCGCCCAAGGCTTCCTTGATGAGGAACTTGCGATAGCCACTGCGTAAGGGGCGTCCGTTTTCAAAGGTAACCATAGCTGCTACCGGCTCACTGCCTGCGGTGTGGGAGATATCGTAACATTCGATATAATAGGGGGTGGAGGGGAGATCCAGCAACTGACGGATCTCTTCCAATGCGGTGGTATCTCGTCCTGTCATCCCCACCTTTTGAGCAATGCGCTCGGCGGCATTGCTCATACACATCTCCACAAGGCGTGCCTGTTCGCCAATTTGGGGTTGCACGATGGTTACACGGCGACCGCTTTTTTTGCTAAGCCATTGTTCCAGAAGAATCTTGTCTTCTACTTCACCGTCCACGGTGATCTGAGGAGGGATCCGCTTCCGCAGGGAATAATACTGCTCTAAAAAGGCACTGCGGGCGGCGGTGGGGTCCTCTTGTTCTTCCATAAGGAAGTGCTCCCGATCGGCCAATTGCCCCGCTTGGAAACGAAACACCTCGAAGCAGGCCATTCCCGATCCTTGAGCCAGAGCGATGACGTCCTGTTCCTCGATGCGGGAGAGTACTACTTTTTGCTTTTCGCTTAATCGGCGGATGGCGTTGATGCGGTCGCGCAGTCGTGCCGCTTGTTCAAAGTCCAGCGCATCGGCGGCTTGTTCCATTCGCCGTTGTAGGGTGGCCAAAGTGCGGGCGCTGCCCTTGGTAAGAAACTCCACCGCCTCTTCCACGCGGCTTTGATAGACAAGGGGATCTACCTTGCCGGTGCAAGGGGCACAACACTGACCGATATGGTGATTAAGACAGGGGCGTTCACCGCCCCATTTCCCGTAGGTCAGTACCCGATTACAGGTGGCTAGACCGTAGATCTTATTCACTTCATCCACCGCTTGCTTGATAGCATAGGAACTCATGTACGGGCCAATGTAGGTGGCCCCGTCCTCGGCAGTCTGTTTGGCTTCGGACAGGCGGGAATAGGGGGGTGGGGACACGCGGATATAATGATATCCTTTATCGTCTTTGAGCAGGATGTTGTATTTAGGGGAATGCTGTTTGATAAGGGCACATTCCAGCACCAGCGCCTCAAACTCGCTGCTCACCACGATGTAATCGAAAGAATCGATGCGTTTGACCATTTGCCGCACCTTTTCGGTATGGTTTTGGTCGGAGCCAAAGTATTGACTCACGCGGTTTTTTAGTTTTTTGGCTTTGCCTACGTAGATGATCTGTCCGCCGGTATCCTTCATCAGATACACGCCCGGTTCCTGAGGCAACGCCATGGCGCGTCGGCGCAGTTCGGCTAGTTTCTCGTTCATAGGTTCTGCCTGGCCTGCCAGTATTTGCGGTCCAGACTGCGATATTGAATCGCCTCGGCGATATGGGGTGTGTCAATGGTGTCGTTACCGTCCAGATCGGCAATGGTACGTGCCACCTTTAACAGGCGGTCGTAGGCGCGAGCGGACAGTCCCATTCGTTCGAAGGCGCCTTTGAGCAGGGTAGAAGCCCCTTCGGTGAGGGGGCAGTATTCTTTCAGTTTGCTGGTGGGAATGCGGGCGTTGCTGAGAATGCCCGTCCCCTCGAAGCGTTCCTGTTGACGGGCGCGGGCGGCGTTGACCCGCTCCCGAATGGAGGCAGAGGACTCCGCCTTTTGTTTGGAAGAGAGCTGATCAAATTCCACCGGCGGCACCTCAATGTGCAGATCGATGCGATCCAGTAAGGGCCCCGATACCTTGCTCAGATAGCGCCCCACCGCCGTCTGGGAGCAGGTGCAAGAGCGGGTGGGGTGACCGTAATAACCGCAGGGACAGGGGTTCATAGCGGCTACCAGCATAATAGAGCAGGGATAAGAGAGGGAGGCGCTGACGCGAGATATAGTCACTCCGCCGTCCTCCAAGGGTTGGCGCAAGCACTCCATAGCGGTGCGGGAAAACTCCGGCAACTCGTCTAGGAAGAGCACGCCGTTATGGGCAAGGGACACTTCACCCGGACGAGGGGTAATGCCGCCGCCGGCCAGTCCCTGAGGGGATATGTTGTGGTGAGGAGAACGGAAGGGGCGATGGGTCAGCAGACCGCCTTGTCCGTTGAGCGTACCCGCAATGGAATGGATCTTGGTGCATTCCAGCGCCTCTTCGCGGGTCATATCCGGCAGGATAGAGGGCAGGCGCTTGGCCAGCATACTTTTACCCGAGCCGGGAGGGCCGATGAGCAGAATATTGTGACTGCCTGCGGCGGCGATCTCCATAGCGCGCCGCGCTGCCTCCTGTCCCATCACGTCGGCAAAGTCCGCCTGCAATGGAGCGATCTCCGGCGCAAACGATTGGGTCTGTACAGGGGAGAGCCGCTCCATCTCTTGCAGGTGCATCAGCAGAGAGGCCACGTCGGTCACTCCGTATACGCGGATGCCTTCCACTACGGCGGCTTCGGTGCCGTTCTCCGCGGGGACATACACCTCTTCCATCCCCGCGTCACGGGCGGCAATGACCATAGGAAGCACACCACGAACAGGGCGCACCGCTCCTTGCAAAGATAACTCGCCGATGAAGGCGCGCTTTTTCAGGTTGATCTTGATTTGACCGCTGGCGCACAGCAGAGCCAGTAGCAAAGGCAGATCGTATACCGAGCCTTCCTTTTTCACATCCGCAGGCGCCAGATTCACGGTGATGCGGCTGACGGGATAGGTGAATCCCGCATTTTTCATGGCGGAGCGTACCCGATCGCGGGATTCCCGCACCGCCGCGTCCGGCAGACCCACCACGTCAAATCCGGGGAGTCCTTGGGAAATATCTGCTTCTACCTCGACCATAAAACCGTCGATGCCCCGCAGACCCATGCTTTTCAGACCGGCAAACATAGTCACAGTCCTTTCTTATTTCCGTTTCATTATGTGGACAATGAGTTTATACAGTTCCATCGCTGCCAAGGGCACCAATGCCAAACCTGCCACCACACCCCAGGCAGCGGTATGCATCGTCACCAGTGAGAATAGGGTGCGACCGGCGGGGATGAGCAGTACTGCCAGCAGTAACAGCAGAGAAGCGAAGAAGGCACCGATCATATACCGATTGGTGTGCAGTCCCACTTTAAACAGAGAGTGGGTGGAACGAAGATTCATAGCGTGAATAAGCTGTCCCAACGCCAACACGGCGAAGGCCATGGTACCGCCCAGTGCAGTATCTTTCCATACGATAGCGCCTACAAAATAGGCGATGAGGGTCATAACGGCAAACATGCCGCCTTGCCATACGGCACCGATGCCTACACCGTCCGCGAACAGACTGTCCTCCCGCCGACGGGGGGCACGATGCATAATGTCCGCTTCGGGTGCCTCCATACCCAGCGCCAGTGCGGGCAGACTGTCGGTCACCAAATTGATCCACAACAATTGAATGGGAAGGAGAGGGCTGCAGCGGAATAGCAGCATAGCAACGAAGACGGTAAGGATCTCTCCTAGATTGCAGGAGAGCAGGAAGCCGATGGCTTTGCGGATGTTGTCGTAGATACCCCGACCCTCGCGTGCGGCATCCACGATGGTAGCAAAGTTGTCGTCGGTGAGGGTCATATCCGCCGCACTCTTGGCCACGTCGGTGCCGGTGATGCCCATAGCGCAGCCGATGTCCGCCGCTTTGAGGGCAGGAGCGTCGTTGACACCGTCGCCGGTCATCGCCACCACATCTCCCCGTTTTTGCCATGCCTTAACGATGCGGATCTTATCCGCAGGGGTCACCCGAGCGTACACACGATAAGAGGCGATGTTGGTTTCTAATTCCCGATCGGACAACGCCTCCAATTGCTGCCCGGTGAGTGCGGTTTCACCCTCGTGCAGGATGCCCAGTTCGCGGGCGATGGCGGAGGCGGTTACCACGTTGTCGCCGGTGATCATCACGGTGCGGATACCTGCGGTATCGCAGTCTTTGATGGCGGCTTTTACCTCCGGGCGGGGAGGATCGATCATACCGATGAGACCGGCTAAGGTGAGATCACATTCCAGCGTTTCCGGTTCGTATACCGCCGGTGCGGTGTCCAAGAGCTTGTATGCCACCGCTAACACGCGTAAGGCATCTCCGGCCATAGATACGTTAGCCTTTTCCGCTTCTTCCGTGTCGCCTTTCACGCATAGAGGGAGCACCCGCTCGGGGGCGCCCTTTACGATGACGATGATCTGTTCCCCCGCCACGTGGACGCTGGACATACACTTGCGCTCGGAATCGAAGGGCAATTCTCCAATGCGGGGCATATCTTCCAGCAGTTCGGACTTATCAAATCCGATTTTGCGCAGATGCGCCAGTATGGCGGTCTCGGTTGGATCACCTACCAGTTTCTCCTGCCCATTTTCTACGGCGATATCCGCATCGGTACACAGAGAGGCCAGTCGTATGAGTTGTTCCAGACCGGCCACGGATTTCGTACTGTCCAGATCCACTATTTGATGCCGTACAAAGGCACGGCGCAGGGTCATACGGTTTTGGGTCAGAGTACCGGTCTTATCCGAGCAGATGACCGAAGCACTACCTAGGGTTTCTACGGCGGGCAAACGGCGAATAATGGCATTGTGTTTGACCATCCGTTGCACGCCCAGCGCCAGCACCACCGTCACGATGGCGGGCATTCCTTCGGGGATGGCGGCCACCGCCAAGGACACGGAGGTCATAAACATATCCATTAGATTGAGACGGAAGCACAGACCTACAATAAAGATGACTACGCAGATGGCTAAGGCCAGAAATCCCAGCAGCTTTCCCAGAGAGGCCATTTTTTGCTGTAAAGGGGTCTCGTTTTCTTTTTCCCCGTCCAGTAGGGAGGCAATGTGTCCCATTTCGGAGCGCATACCGGTGGACACCACTACCGCCACCGCCCGACCGGAGGTGATGCCGCAACCGGCATACAGCATATTGGTGCGGTCGGCTAAGGGGGTGATGTCGTCATAGAGGGCTTCGGCGCTCTTTTCGGTAGGGAGGGATTCTCCTGTCAGGGCAGATTCATTGCTGCGCAGGCTATATGCTTCCAGCAGGCGGCAGTCTGCCGGCACCAAGTCGCCAGCCTCCAATTCCACAATGTCGCCGGGCACCAGCTGGTGAGCGGGCAGGGTGTTGAGGGTGCCGTCTCGCCGTACCCGCGCCATGGGGGCAGACAGATTTTTCAGCGCCGCCAGTGCCGCCTCGGCCTTGTTCTCTTGTACCACACCCAACAGGGCGTTGAGGATTACGATGGCTACGATGACGACGGATTCAATCCAGTCAACGGGACGGTTGTGGAAGAATTTTTCGTAAATGTTGATGACCAGAGATATGGCCGCTGCGGCCAACAGAATGAGCACCATGGTGTCCTTCATTTGTCGCAGAAACCGTTGGAAAAAGGACAAGGGCTTCTTCTCCTGCAAACGATTCTCGCCGTATTCTTTGATTCGTTTTTCGGCCACAGGGGAGGACAGACCCATCGCAGGGTCGGTATTTAATTCCGCTAATACCGCTGTGGCGGGATTGCTGTGCCAGATCATATATAAAACTCCTTTCGGAAGTAAAAAGTTTACATATAATATCATTATAACATAAAGAGAAATAAAAGCCAATATATAGTTATGCCAAATTTGCAAAAAATAATCCCCCGCCGCATTTTCGGCGAGGGAAAATATCATAGGACGAATCCAAGAATGCAGATTGCTTGTAACAAACTGCCTGCGACCACAAAGAAATGGAATAAACTGTGCATATAGCGGTGTTTTTTGCCTAAGCCGTACAGCACAGCCCCCACGGTATAGGCAATGCCTCCTGCCAACAGCCACAGTAATCCTGCCAGTGGCAAAGCGCGGATGGCGATGGGAGCGGCCAATACGATGCACCAGCCTATACCAATGTAGCAGGACGTAGACAGTACGGCGTATTTTTTAAGATCAACGGCGGTAAAGGCGACCGCCATAGCTGCCAATCCCCATACCAACCCGAACAGTACCCACGCCCAGGCAGGAGAAACGGGGCGGATGGAGCAGAGTAAGATGGGGGTATACGTACCTCCGATTAGGAAATAGATGACGCAGTGGTCGATGACCTGCATCACCTTTTTTCCTGTATGAGGCCGTAGTCCGTGATAAATGCTGGACACGGTGTACAGGATCACAAGTGCGGCACCGTACACAGCAGCTCCTACCACTGCCCACGCATCGCTGTACAGGGCGGCTTTCAGTACGCCGACAGCTAGAATCAGTACGCTGCATCCGCCACCGACGATGTGGGATACGGTGTTCATCCGCTCTTCACCACGGGTATAATCGGGTAATATCCGCTGTTTTAAAGGGGTTCGTTTCATAAGCTGCACGCTCCTTGTTAATAATCGTCTATCGGCATTATATCCTATACCGCCTCCTGCTACCACCTACCGTGTCATTTGTGGTCTCTCCCGTTAATCTTTTGTCGGTAGAGTGACTTTCTACCGACGATAGAATCCTCTCAACAGTGGGCTTTTGCGAGGCGTAAATCGACTTGTGAAATTTTTATCGTTTTTTAGTGGTTTTCTCTTGCAAATTGCAAAATTTTGGTTATAATAGTATCTGTACGAATGTGCGCCCATGGGCGCGTACAGTAAAAACCGAAAGGAGTACCAATATGAACTATACTCATGAAGTTGAGCAAATGTGCGTCGTGGCGAAGGGTCCTCACCACGGTCCCGCCCCGATCCCGGAAGAGGGCTTGTGGGTGAAAGCCAAGGAGATCTCCGATATCTCCGGTCTGACCCACGGTGTGGGTTGGTGCGCTCCCCAGCAGGGCGCTTGTAAGCTGACCTTGAACATTAAGAAGGGCATTGTTGAGGAGGCTCTGGTGGAGACGCTGGGTTGCTCCGGTATGACCCACTCTGCTGCTATGGCTGCCGAGATCCTGCCCGGCAAGACCATTCTGGAGTGTCTGAACACCGATTTGGTATGTGACGCTATCAACACCGCTATGCGTGAGCTGTTCTTGCAGATCGTCTATGGTCGCAGCCAGTCCGCTTTCTCCGAGGACGGTCTGTCCATCGGCGCCGGTCTGGAGGATTTGGGTAAGGGTCTGCGCTCTCAGATTGGCACTATGTATTCCACCAACGTGAAGGGTGTCCGTTATCTGGAGATGGCCGAGGGATACGTTACCAAGATCGCTCTGGATGAGAACGGCGAGGTTACCGGCTATCAGTTCGTGAAGCTGGGCAAGATGATGGAGGACATCCGTCACGGCGTCAACCCCGCTGAGGCTTATGAGAAGAACATCGGTCAGTATGGTCGCTTCGACAATGCGGCGAAGTACATTGACCCCCGTGAAGAATAATAAAGGAGGAATGTACAGATGGCTAACAATGTAAAGTTCGAAGGTAAAGACCGCCGTATGCCCGGTATCGAGAAGTTCCTGGCTGAGAATGGTCTGGGCTCTCTGGAGGAGTGCCGCGATCTGTGCCTGTCCAAGGGCATTGATGTAGATGCGATCGTAAAGGGCGTTCAGCCCATCGCTTTCGAGAACGCTGTGTGGGCCTACACCATGGGTGTGGCTCTGGCTCTGAAACGCGGTATCCCTGATGCCGCCGAGGCCGCCGCCGTCATCGGTGAGGGCCTGCAGGCTTTCTGCGTGCCCGGCTCCGTTGCCGACCAGCGCAAGGTGGGTCTGGGTCACGGTAACCTGGGCAAGATGCTGCTCAGCGAGGATACCAACTGCTTCGCTTTCCTGGCCGGCCACGAGTCTTTTGCCGCCGCTGAGGGCGCGATCGGTATCGCCCGTACCGCCAACAAGGTGCGCAAGAACCCCTTGCGCGTGATCCTGAATGGCCTGGGCAAGGATGCTGCTTATATCATCAGCCGTATCAACGGTTTCACCTATGTGGAGACCGATTACGACTTCTACACCGGCGAACTGAAGGTGGTCCGTGAGGTAGCTTTCTCCGACGGTGAGCGCGCTAAGGTGAAGTGCTATGGTTGTAACGATGTCAACGAAGGCGTTGCCATCATGCAGAAGGAGTCCGTGGAGGTTTCCATCACCGGTAACTCCACTAACCCCACCCGCTTCCAGCATCCCGTGGCCGGCACTTACAAGAAGTGGGCCATCGAGAACGGCAAGAAGTACTTCTCCGTCGCTTCCGGCGGTGGTACCGGTCGTACCCTGCACCCCGACAACATGGCCGCCGGCCCTGCCTCTTACGGCTTGACCGATACCATGGGTCGTATGCATGGTGATGCTCAGTTCGCCGGCTCCTCCTCCGTGCCTGCTCACGTGGAGATGATGGGTCTGATCGGCGCCGGTAACAACCCCATGGTCGGTATGACCGTGGCTTGTGCCGTTGCCGTCTCCGAGGCGAAGTAATTAGCGCTATATAGCCTTTTTGAGGGACTCCCGAACTTCGGTTTGGGAGTCCCTTTTTGTTCCGATTTCTGTTTTTATCCACGTGAAAGAAGGGAGAATGGTGTGAAGCAAAAC
>JAZNJO010000058.1:0-4046 GCA_045578085.1 Acutalibacteraceae bacterium
CCCCTCAACAAAAAAAAACCCCGCGGGCCGAGCCCCGTGTGGCTTTTTCTTGTTCAAGTGAAATCTCTTGACGGTGTAATGGGATTATGTTATAATTTAATGGTAATCATCTTTTCTTGTTATGAGGTGACGGCTGTGAAAAAACGAACCATCAAACTGCTGGCTCTGCTGTTTGTCATAGCGATGCTGTGCGGATTGCTGCCCACCACCCTCACGTCCACGGCGGCGGAGGATAACCTGTTGGTGAACGGCGACTTTGAGACGGGGAGTTTCTCCGGTTGGACGGTGCCCTCCTGGTGCGCCTCCGGTGTGAAGGTGGGCGCCGCATACGCTAAGTCGGGGCGCTACGGTGTCAGCATCAGCGGCGGATGGGCCAACGTGAATCAGACCGTGGCGGTGGATCCCAACACCGATTATGAACTTTCCTTCTGGGTTAAAGGATATGCCGTGGTGTATTTCAAGACCGTGGACGGCAAGGAGATCCACACCGTGTGGCCGGTGACCTATGGGGAGTGGACTCGGGTGACCTATACGGTCAACGTGGGGAACAACACCGCCCTGTATACAGAGATCAGCTGCGGCGAAGATTCCGCATTGGTGGACGGGGTGAAACTGATGCCGATGGTGGACACGGTTCCTACCGGAGGACTGGGCAGTGTCAGCGAGCGAGACGGATGGTTGGGCGTGGCTTTTCGGTTTCGCCTGAAGGCGCAGGTTACCGCTGCGGATCATCATTTTGTCGGCGGCACCGTGGTTCCCTACGGCAACAATAAGGAGTATCCGCTGGTGCGCATGGGCGCCGTGGTCACCAACCGTGCGGCTTTCCTCAATGACCTGACGCTGGACTGTGTCAATGGCACCACCTGTCGGGATATAGAAGCCAAGCTGGTTACCGACGTTACCGCCGACTCCGTTACCTATGCCGTGCGGGTGGTGAATATTCCCGATGCCGCTAAGGATTTTGCGGTGTATGCGCGCCCTTATTACGTCTATAAAAAAGGGGACGGCGAGGTTGTCGTGTATGCTCCGATGGTATATGAAGAGAGCTATTGTACCATCGCCGATCGGATAAATTACACCGATTCTTCCCGATGGGAGCTATACTGGAACGAGGAGTTTGGCGGCAACACGCTGGACAAAAACAAATGGAACGTGGCGAACAACCCCAACAACATCCTTTGTAATACCGACCGCCCCGAGAACGTGCGCGTGGAGGGGGGCGATCTGGTGATTACCGCCCGCAAAGAGTCGTATAACGGAAAGAATTTCACCTCCGGCAACGTCACCAGCGATTACAAATTCAGCTTTCTCTACGGGCGCGTGGAAATCCGCGCCAAGCTGGCGTGGGGCAAAGGCGTATGGCCCGCTCTGTGGACCATGGGCGACCTGTATCTGGGACGGGGCGACGAGACCGGCTGGCCCTATGCGGGTGAGATTGACATCCTGGAGTTGGTGGGCGAGACCGACGTGACCGAGCACAAAAAGTGGCCTTGGTCCGCCCCTACCTACGAGCACACCTCCAACAAGTACAACGAGGCCAACCGTACCGCTACCCACAATATCCACTGGGGACCCGATCGAGAGAACCACTGCGAGGTGGGAGGCTTGGGACGCAAAGGCTATCAGAGCAAGTATCTTTTCGACGTGGACGAGCATCCGGCGGACGGCTATCACGTCTATGGAATGGAATGGGCCTATCGGGATCTGGTGTTCTTTATCGACGATATTGAGGTGGGCCACATCTGGTGGGACGAGGAGAACATTTACAGTCAAAACGGCAATGGTCCCGTATGCAGTGAGCGGTTGCGCAGCTACTATCAGGGAGACGGCAGCACCGGCACCACTGCTGCCGATCTGGATCGGGCGTTCAGCAACCCGGATAACCCCCATTGGTTGATTATGGGCGTGGGTCTGTGTGAGGGATGGACCGAGAGCGGCGTCAACACCACCGACGGCACCGATATGCCTGCCAGCATGTACGTGGATTACGTGCGGGTATATAAAGAGAAGGAATAAGGAAAAAGACCTCGCGGTTTACGCGAGGTCTTTTTCCTTGACGGGGTTCTGCGATTGTGGTATGATTTTCGCGAGGTGATGCCAATGAAACGAAAGACTCTGCAATGGCTCAGTTTGCTTGCGGTGACCGCCCTTTTGTGCGGTGTGTGTCCCGTGACCTATGCCCAGTCTGCACCCACCGACACCAACGGCTGGCCTTACGGCGGCGAGATCGATATTATGGAGATGGTGGGGGAGAGCAACACCGACCCCGCGGAGTGGAACAACCGCACCACCACCCACAATCTCCACTGGGGTTACGATTACAACAACCACTTCGAGGTGGGCAGCTATAAGCTGAGCGGGTACGATAACAATTATACCTTCCCCGAGGCGGATCCTCCTTCGGCGGACTATCACGTGTACGCCATCGAGTGGGACTACCGAAGAATTTCCTTCTTTGTGGATGAGAAGCGGGTCAAGATGGTGACTTGGGGCACCGATCCCGACGGCAGGGATTATCTGGCTTGGTATGACGATACCGGTCTGCTGGGAAAGGTTTACAACATCGTGGCCACCGATGCCGCCGGTAGGCAGCGGTCGGAACCTGTGTCCTGCGCGGATTTGGATTTTGCATTCTCCAACGAGAACAACGCCCACTGGCTGATTATGAACGTGGCGCTGTGCGACGGCTGGGGCGATCTATCCAATATGGCGGATGGCGGCAACCTGCCCCAGAGTATGTACGTGGATTACGTGCGTGTGTATCAAAGACCGAACGATGGAAACGGATAACGGAGGCAACGGTATGATCAAAGCAGTGGTATTCGATTTGGACGATACCTTGGTGGATTCTTGGTCCCGCTTCGACGGGGGGATGCTGCCGATTTTGGAGCAGGAGGGCATCCCTTACGATCGGGAGGCGATGATTGCCAAGATGCACCCACAAGGGGTGCCGCCCACCGCCGCCCTTTTCTGCGAGATGGGGGTGCCCGGCACGGTGGAGCAGGTCACCGCCCGCCTCACCGAGAGTATGCGGCAGGAATATGCCCACCGCATCTTTCTGATGGAGGGGGTGCGCCCTTATTTGCAGCGGCTGCGGGCGCAGAGCGTGCCCATGTATATCCTCACCGCCAGCCCCCATCACATCACCGACCCTTGCCTGCGCAATAACGGGGTGTTCGACTGGTTCACTGCTGTATGGACGGTGGAGGATTACGGCCTCACTAAGGCCCAGCCGGAGCTGTTCTGTCGGGTGGTGGAGGCGGGCGGGGTCGCCCCCGAGGAGATTCTCTATATCGACGACAGCCCCACCGCTATTGGGAATGCCGCCGCCGCTGGAATGCAGGTGTGCGGGGTGCTGTGTCCCCATACCCCCGCCAACGCCGCCCGCATCCCTGCCCTTACGGATCGGTATATTACCTCTTTTGAGGAACTGGATGGGGCAATGGGTTGATTCGTTTATATACCCATTTATAGAATCGGATGGGAACGACCGAGGTGACACGGCCTCGGTCGTTTTTTACACAAAAACTCCTGTTAAATAACACTCTTTCCGTGCAAAATGTCGAATAATGAAAATGTGGCCTATTTTCTTAAAAAAGTTGAAAAAAGGTGTTGACAAACGGAGAAGTTTGTGATATACTTCATAAACGTCGCCGCGAGAAGCGACACGAAACGCACCTTGAAAATTAAACAACGATTGAAAGAACAAAACCCTTGAAGATTCTTAAGAAGTTTAAAGTACTTCGAACAGTAATTCGGAAACGAATTTTTCAAGACAGATGCGCTAGCATCAAAATGAGCGATTAAGCTCTAGAAATGATTTCAACTCGAAAGAGTAGAGATACAATTTTTAGAGAGTTTGATCCTGGCTCAGGACGAACGCTGGCGGCGTGCCTAACACATGCAAGTCGAACGAAGTTCTTATGGAATGCGGCTTCGGCCAAATGAAGTTTGAACTTAGTGGCGGACGGGTGAGTAACGCGTGAGCAACCTGCCTTTCAGAGGGGGATAACGTTTGGAAACGAACGCTAATACCGCATAACGTT
>JAZNJO010000059.1:0-20957 GCA_045578085.1 Acutalibacteraceae bacterium
GACTGTCCACGTGCTCGCGCAGAACGGCAATACCGTTCTCCGCCTGCTCCATGCGACGGCGACCCTCGAAAGCGAAGGGCTTGGTCACGATACCGACGGTGAGGATGCCCATATCGCGGGCGATCTCTGCCACGACGGGTGCAGCACCGGTACCGGTACCGCCGCCCATACCGGCGGTGATGAATACCATGTCCGTACCCTTCAGAGCGGCAGTGATCTCGTCACGGCTCTCCTCGGCGGCACGCTGACCGCGCTCGGGGTTACCACCGGCACCGTGGCCACGAGTCAACTTCTCACCGATCTGAATCTTATGCGTGGCCAAGGAAACATCCAGCACAGCCGCATCGGTATTCACGGCCATAAATTCTACACCGCGTACACCGCCGCGCACCATACGGTTGATGGCGTTGCCGCCGCCACCGCCTACACCGATGACCTTGATCGTAATGCTGTTATTCGGGACTGCTGCGTCGATCTGCATCATATTGTCGTCCTCCTATACCACAAGAAGTAGATTCTTGTTATACTTTTATACACTATACATTGTATCACAGCCTGTCCCGCTTTGCAACAGCAAATTTTGAAAATGGCAAAAATATTTCTTTAATTTGGAATAAAAAAGCAGAGGCATCGCTATTCGACGCCCCTGCTTTTTATTTTCGGTTGATTATTGCGCGGAGGACTCTTCCCCGCTATCGTCGGAAACCTCATCCGCAGAGACGCCGGAAGCATCGGAGACCTCGCCGTCCGACGTATCCACGGACGTATCGGGCTCCTCCTTTTCCAACAGTTCCGGCGGAGTATAGATGCCCTTATCGTTGTTGGGATCTTCATCCGCATAGGCAGTCATGTCAAAGCGACCAGAGGCGTTTTCGCCATTGTTTTTAAGCAATGTGGGCAGAGTATCCACCAAAATGGCGATCTGCTCCGCTAAGTTGCTCTCATTGCCCAGCAACACCTGCAACCGTTCGTTGAGCAACAGGCACAAATTGGTCTTATGGGTCATATCAATGGTGGTCATACTGTCCAGACCGTAGAGATTGGCCGCCGCCACCAGCGTGCGGCACACACGCAAACTCCGCTCGTCCAACAGCTTCTCTCCCAGCTCGTTACTCTCGATGACCGCACCGCGGATACGGAGCATCCCCTCCACCAGCTGGTCGGCGGTAACGTGTTCCAGCGCGTGGTTGTTTTCACCCACAATGGTCCACCCCTCGTCGGTTTCCACCACGCCCATTACCTCGGTCTCACCCACACGGATATGAAGTGTATCAAAAGACGTATTACCGATCTCCACCGAATTAAGATAAGGGAAGGCTTCGATCAGCGCATCGCAGGCCTGCACCTTATTAACGCCCATCAAACTCTGTCCCACGTACAGACCGCTCTTTTCGATGATTTGCTCGGGGGTGTAACGGGTTTCTCCCTCGACCTGGATCTCACGCACCGCCAGAAAGCCGGTAGTCTCTCCCCGCTTGCTCTGCTGGGTACCCACAATCTTCATTACCACCAGTGCGCCAACCAACAAGAGCAGCAGTACCGCCGCCAGCACGATAGCCGTACGGATGATCATCAGTCGACGACGACGGCGGCGACGCGCCTGTTGGCGGGCCTCCTGCAATGTTTCGGGTCGTTGTTCTTTCATACGTTTCATTCCTTTTCTCTGACTGTCTTATATTTCGCGACGGATGGTCGCTCCCACGGCTGTTAAACAGCCGCACAGATCGTCATAACCCCGATCCAGATGTTCGGGGCGGATCACCCGACTCTCCCCCTTCGCGGCCAAAGCCGCCACCACGAGGGCAGCACCGCCCCGCAGGTCGGTGCAGGCTACCGTGGCCCCTTGCAGTGCCTCGACGCCCTCTACCACCGCCACACGACCGTCCACCTGAATGCACGCGCCCATACGAGCCAGTTCATCCACATAACGATAGCGGTTTTCAAAAATATTCTCAATGAACATGCTGGTTCCCTGCCCCACACAAGCCGCCGCCAACAAAGGTGCCGCCGCATCGGTGGGAAATCCCGGATATGGCATGGTGCGCACCGTACTCAGCCGTCCCAATCGGGCAGGGGCAACGATGCGCAAGCGCCGCTCGCCTTCGCCCATAATGCGGCACCCCGCGGCTTCCAAGGGAGGGAACACGGGGGATACGGGCAACAAGGGGCAGTGAGTAAGCAGCAACTCACCGCCGGTGGCTGCTGCCGCCGCCAGATAGGTAGCCGCTTCGATCCGATCTCCCATCACCCTATGGCAAGCGCCCCGCAAGCGGTTCACCCCTTCGATAACGAGGGTGCCACTCTCGGCGCCGCGAATACGGGCACCGCAGGCATTAAGAAAGGCACACAGATCCCCAATCTCCGGCTCTCGCGCCGCATGATGCAACACCGTGGTTCCCTTGGCGGTACACGCTGCCAACAGCACATTCTCGGTAGCTCCCACACTGGGAAAAGGCAAGGTGATCGTTGTACCTCTCAGTTTTTTCTCCACACGGCAATGAATGTAGCCGTGATCCTCCTCAACCGTCACCCCCAACTGCCGCAACGCAGACAGGTGCAGATCGATGGGACGGGGGCCCAACTCACAGCCGCCGGGATAGGTCATCACCGCCTCTCCGCAACGAGCCACGATCGCACCCAAGAACACGATGGACGAGCGCATCTCCCGCATCAGTTCGTCGGGGATGCGACACTCCTTAATGGCGGTGGCATCCACCGTCACGGTGCGCTCCTGTCGGGCTACCCTACACCCCAGATGCCTGAGTATCGCCATCGACGCAGTCACATCCGACAAACAGGGGCAATTATGTATCTCGCTGACCCCCTGCACCAGCAGGGTCGCCGCCAGCAACGGCAAGGCGCTGTTTTTGGCGCCGTGGATGGGGATCTCCCCCTCCAACCGCTTGCCGCCGCTGATGATAAATCCATCCATATCGACGCCTCCTCTCCACACCATCAAGGTATGCAAGAGTGGGTCGTCCGGTACGCAATTAGTTGGTTTTCACCAACAACCGCAATTCTTTAAGAATGCGGTCATCCACATCGGTAATAGCCGCGCCCCGCACGTTATTCTCCATCTGCGCCAAGCGAGCAGCATCTCCCGTCACCTGACGGATCGCCTCCCATAGAGTATCTGCGGTGAGATCCTTCTCTTCAATACAGATCGCTGCGCCGCGGTTGACCAGCACCATAGCATTGTGATACTGATGATTCTCCGCCACATAGGGAGAAGGAATGAGGATGGACGGCTTGCCCGCGGCAGGCAACTCGCTGAGAGTCATGGCGCCGCAACGACAGATGACCAGATCCGCCGCTGCCATACAGCGAGGCATATCGTCGATGTATTCCCGCACCGTGATGCCGTCCCCGACGAGGGGCATCTGCCGTTTTTCCAGTAACTCTTTCATCGCGGCAAAGCCTGCCTTACCGGCACCATGGATGTGCTGTAAAGCACCCTCTTTACGGCTGCGGCACAGCACTTCCGCCATTGCCTCATTGATGCGCGCCGCGCCCAGACTACCGCCAAAGGACAGCACCAGCGGGCGTTCATCCAGACCCAACTCCTGACGGGCGGTTGCCTTATCCATAGTAGCAAATCCGCCGCGAATGGGATTGCCGGTCACTACGGCTCGGGTGCCTTCCGGCAGGTGACGACGGGCATCCTCACTGCACAGCAGGACGGTAGCGCCCTCCTTCGCCAACATCTTCACGGTCACGCCGGGATAAGCATTAGACTCGTGCACCGCCGTGGGCACGCCGGCACGAATGGCTTCCCGCAATACGGGACCACACACGTAACCGCCGGTTCCCACCGCCAAATCGGGCTTAAACTCTTTAACGATACGGGCAGAGTGAAGGCTGGCGGTGACTACGTCCACCGCGGCCAGCACATTGCGCCCGATATTTTTCAAACTCAGCCGCCGCTGAAATCCTCGCACGCTCACCGTGCGGATAGGATAGCCTGCCGCCGGCACCAGCTGAGTCTCCATACGGCCCTTGGCTCCCACAAACAGAAATTCTGCGTCGGGGTATTCTTTTTTGAGCAGTTCCGCAATGGCCAGCGCCGGATTGATGTGTCCGGCGGTGCCACCGCCGGTCATAAGAATACGCATGATCCCTACTCCTTTTATAGTTTTTCCATACGGGATTGTCGGGATATGGACAACACCACGCCCATCTGCAACATCAGCATCAGAATAGAGGTGCCTCCGTAACTGAAAAAGGGAAGGCTGATGCCGGTGTTGGGCAGCAGGTTGGACACTACCGCCACGTTGAGTCCTACCTGCAGACCAATCTGCAAGGTAAGACCTAAGGCCAACATAAAGCCGAATTTATCCGGCGCTTTCAACGCGATCGTGAGACCGCGCCACACCAACAGAGCAAACAGAGCCAATACAATAACGGCGCCCACCAGACCCATCTCCTCACAGAAAATAGAAAAGATAAAGTCGTTTTGGGGTTCGGGAAGGAACAGATGCTTCTGACGGGAACCACCGGGGCCCTGCCCCAAAAGGCCGCCGGAACCGATGGCGTACAAGGACTGCACCGTTTGCCAAGCATGGTCCCGTCCCGAAATGCCGTCAGCAAAAGTGATCTCGTTGGCGAAGGACTCCAAGGGGTGCAACCACACGTCGATGCGGTCCTTCTCGTATCCCAACACCGTCACCATAAAAACCACACCGACGGCGCCAAGACCAATCAGTGCTGCCAGATGCCAAACACGCACACCGCCGATGAACATCATAGCTAAGCCCAACATACCAATGAGCATCGTACCGGACAGGTGCGGCTCTATGATAACCAACGCGCAGGTGATGCCCAACAGCACCAACAGTGGCACGAATCCGGAGAAAAAGCTTTTCATTTTCTTATAATTCAACGAGATCAGGTGGGCAAAAAGCAGTACCAGTGCAAACTTTGCCAACTCCGAAGGCTGAAACGAAATGCCGCCGATATAGATCCACCGTTTAATGCCGGTTTGGGAAGGCATAAAATACGCCACAGCTAACAATACAAGACTAAGTAGCCAAATAGGAACGGCAAAACGATGCAGCTGGTGATAGTCCACCATAGACACCACCAACATACCTACCAGTCCCAAACCCACAAACATAAGCTGCTTACGGATAAAGAAATAACTGTCTCCGTCTTCGTAATTAAAAGCATACACGTGACTGGCGGAATACAGGGTGGCCAATCCGATAATGAGGATGATCATCAACAGGACGAAGAAATACATATCAAAGCCGCTGGAAAGATTAAAAAACGCCCGCAACCCTTTTCTCTTTTTCGTGGTTGGTGTGCCGTTTTGTATGCGGCGAGGCAAAGGAATAGTTTTTCCGACTGCCATCGTGTACACTCCTTTCTTTAACAGTTTGTAATGCGCGATCAACCCAGGATCTGCAAGGCGACCGCCACGCCGCACCCCACCAGAGTTACGGCGGCAAAGGTCAGCACAATGCGGTTCTCGCTCCAACCGCACATCTCAAAATGATGATGCAATGGGCTCATCTTAAACAATCGCTTGCCGTGGGTAATCTTGAAATAGGCCACCTGCAGGATAACCGACAGATTCTCGGCTATGTACAGGATGCCGATGGGAACCAACAGGAAGGGCTGCCGGATACCGAAAGCCAGCGCGGTCAACGCACCGCCGATAAACAGAGAACCCGTATCCCCCATAAAGACCTTGGCGGGATGGAAATTCCACAAAAGAAAGCCCGCCAAGCCGCCTGCCAGTGCCGCCGCCACCAAACTCTGTTGCAAAGTGCCGATCAGACCGGCCAATATCATCAGCGCCAGCGCCGCCACAAAGCCGGTGAGACCGCACAGGCCATCCACACCGTCGGTCAGATTGGTGGCGTTGGACATAGCGATGATCACAAATGCCGTGAATGGAATATACCAGATGCCCCAGTCCACCTTTCCGATGAAGGGGATAAAGAACTCACCGCCGACGAACACATACAGAAGCACGGCATAGGCCACAGACACCAACAGTTGGAGCAGAATCTTTTGCAAAGCGCTCAAACCCTTATTCTGCTTTTTAACCACCTTAATGTAATCGTCCAAAAAGCCGATCAGTCCGCAGCCCACAGCCAAACCGATGCCGCCCCAAAAACGAACGGTCATTGAGGCCGACATATTCATATATTGAGGCTCCAGCACCGTGGCCAGCACCACTGCCGTCAAAATGGCTATGACAAAGCTCACAATGAACATAATGCCACCCATCGTAGGCGTGCCCTGCTTCTTCTGATGCCAGGAAGGACCCTCCTGTAAAATGGTCTGTCCGAATTTCAGCTTATGCAGCCAAGGAATCAACACCTTGCCCAAAACCGCCGCGATTACGAAAGAAACCACGATGGATACCGCCAACAACAGTGCGTGTAATTCCGTCATACCAATGCCTCCGTTCTTTTATTGGGCCAACGCATCGGCCACCACTTCCCGCTCATCCAAATGGATGGTGCCGGTGTTGAGTATCTGATAGGTCTCGTGCCCCTTACCCGCCAATAGGATGGTGTCCCCCGTCTGCGCGTGAGCGATAGCCCAGCAAATGGCCTCCACCCGATTTTCAATGACGGTATAGGGGGTCTTGCTGTCGGTAAGACCCGCCAGAATATCCTCAATGATAGCCGCAGGATCCTCCGTGCGAGGGTTATCCGAGGTCACCACCAAGTAGTCCGACAAGGCTGCCGCGGTAGCGCCCATTAAAGGGCGCTTGGTGCGGTCCCGATCGCCCCCGCAACCAAACAGGGTCACCAGACGACCGCTGCAACATTCTTTTAGGGTGCGGCAGATGTTATCCAATCCATCGGGAGTATGGGCGTAGTCGATGACCACCGTGAAATCCCTTCCCGTCGGCACCACCTCGGCGCGACCCTTTACACCTGTGGCGGCAGACAGCGCCGCCACCACCCGATCAAACTCCATCCCCAACTGCAAGCACACGGTAGCGGCACACAGGCCGTTATACACCGAGAACTGGCCGGGAATCTGCATATTGACCCGTCCGATCTTGCCGATGCTCACCAGTTCGAAGTCCACGCCGTCCGCTCGATGGCGGACGTTACGGGCCACGTAGTCCGCCTCGTTCTTCTTGGTGGAATAGGTGGTGAGCGGACAGACGACCCCCTCAACCATTCCTCCGGCCCAGGCATCGTCCAGATTGACAATGGCCTGACGGCTCATAGAGAACAACTGCTTCTTCGCTTGCATATAGGCTTCCATGGTGCCATGATAATCCAAGTGATCTTGGGTTAGGTTGGTGAACACGCCCAATTCGTAAGTGCAACCAGCTACCCGATGCTGATGCAGGGCGTGGGAGGACACCTCCATCACGCAATAGCCACACCCTTCCGCCACCATCAGGGATAAAAGTTCTTGTAAATCGTAGGGATCAGGGGTGGTATGCTGAGAGGGGATCACCCGATCCCCGATCTGATTCTGAATGGTACCGATGAGACCTACTTTATGCCCATCGTATTCTAACATAGATTTGATGAGGGTGGTGGTGGTGGTCTTACCGTTGGTACCGGTGACGCCTACCAATCGGATCCGCTCAGCGGGATGACCGAACCAATTGGCACAAATCTGTGCCCACACCAGGCGGGTGTTGTCACACACAAGCTGAGCCTCCAGCCCTAAGTCCCGCTGTACCACTACGGCGGCGGCACCGTTTTCCAGCGCCCGCGGGGCGTATGCGTGCCCGTCCACCGCCGTGCCGGCGATACAGACGAACAGGCTGTTCTTCTCCACCCGACGGGAGTCGCAGGTAATGGAGGTGATCTCCGCGTCTGCCATAGCCTCTATACCAATACCGGTATTCTGCAACAGTTGCGACAACTTCATACGATGCGCCATCCTCTCTCATCAGTTTTCCTGAATGTCATTGTATGCAAAAGTCACGGTAATAACCGTGCCCTTGGGCACCTCGGCGCCCTCCTTCACATTCTGGGTTTTGGACACGGCGGCCACACTGGAACCGCCCACCAGACCCTGCATCTGCACATTAAGACCTAACTGGGCGGCAATGCTGTTAATCTCGGTCACCGACCGCCCCACGAAATTGGGCACCTTCACGGTAGTCGCCTCGGTATCCTCGGTATACAGCAACACCGTGCCGCCTGCGGGAATGGACTGACCCGCCTCCGGCACCTGCCGCAACACCATATCGCCCTTACCCACAATGGTGGCTTTGAGTCCGGTGTTGACCACCTTGTTCTGGGCCACCGCGGTGGTCTGATTCACCACCAAGGGGGTGGTGCGGGACAGAGAGTTTAGTTCTTCAGTAGTATAAGAGGGCTCGATGCCCAAGTGAGGCAGAGATGCCTCAAAGATCTTCTGTGCCACGGGAGCAGACAGGGTGCCGCCGTAGCGAATCTCAGTCTGGGGATCGTCCAACAGTACCAGCACCGCGATCTGAGGATCGTCCGCCGGTGCAAAGCCGCTGAACGAAGCCACAACGTCTTTGGTGTCTTCCTTGGTATCCCGTTTCTCGGAGGTGCCGGTCTTGCCTGCTACTCGATAGCCGGCTACGTAGGCATTCTTGGAACCGCCACCGTTAACGATATCGCCCAAAATGGCACAGATGCGGCGGGAAGTATCCTCGGATATGATTTGCCGCTTGACCTCGGTAGGCGTGGCGGACACTACGTTGCCGTCCTCATCCAAAATATGGGAGACCACGTGAGGGGTCACCAGCTTGCCGCCGTTGGCAACGGCGCACATAGCGGTGATCATTTGAACAGGGGTCACCTTAAAGGTCTGACCGAAAGCCGCAGTAGCCAGAGAACTCTCGTACTCCGCCAGACTTTCTGCACCATAATACAGGCCCGCGTTAGACATTTCACCGTTCATATCGATACCGGTCTTCTCGGTAAAACCAAAACCATTGAAATATTTGAAGAACGTATTGGCTCCGATCTTCTGTCCTAACTGAATGAAGTAAGGGTTACAGGAGTTGGAAATAGCGTCGTGCAGATTTAATGTGCCGTGAGCACGGGGATAGGTGTGGCACCGCACAAACCAGCCTCCTACGTGATAGCCGTTGGTGCAAGTGAAGCAGGTGCTCTCGGAAATGAGGTTTTCCTCCAAGCCCATGGCCGTGGTAAACACTTTAAATACCGAACCGGGCTCATAGGTCTCGGTAATGGCTTTGTTATTCCATTGCAACTGACGGGCAGCGGACAAAGCCTGATTTTTCTCATCCCCTGCCAAAGTCGCCAGCATAGTCTGCGTGGTGGGATCGGTAACCGTAAAGGGATCATTGGGATCATAGTCCCCCTTCGTTGCCATAGCCAGCACCGCACCGGTGTGTACGTTCATCACAATGGCCACACCGCGGTTACGGGCGCCGGTGGACTCCACCGCTTCCCCCAGAAATTTCTCCGCATACATCTGTACCGTGGGGTTGATGGTGGTTACCACGCCGTTGCCGTCCTTGGCATCCACCACTTTGGTGTATTCCATAGTGGTGGGCATCTCATCACCGATACCATTCTGGGCGGTGACAATGCGGCCGGGCACACCCGCCAGCACCGATTCATATTTCGCCTCTAATCCTTCCAGACCATTATTATCCGTACCGGTAAAGCCCAGCACTGTGGAGGCCAGAGAGCCCTGAGGATAATACCGCTTGTAGTCGGTGATGATGTAGAAGGCATAAGATAAGCCGTTGTCCTCCACCCATTGGGTGAAGGCGGTCTTATCGTTGTATTCCACCTTGGATTTGATGACCTCGTACTGAGAGTTCGTCTTGCCGGTCTGCTCGTACACTTTATCCCGATCCAGACCGAACATCTCCGAGAGTCCGTCGGCGATGCGCTGACGCACCAGTTCCAAGCCCTGTTCCTTAGTGAGTTCCTGCTCCTTATCTACCCCTTGCAATCGTTTCCAGTTGCAAGCGGCCACGTTCTTGGGAGACATGATAATCTTCCACACGTCCGCGGACTCCGCCAGAGGGGTCATATCCGAAGCGTAGATAGGACCACGCTTGGCCGTAACCACCGTGTCGCTGAGTTGCTGGGACACCGCCCGCTTCTGCCAATCCTCTGCCTCCACAATCTGCAAATAGCCCAACCGAAGCACGTTGGCCAGCATGAATACGCCCGCTACAAGCAATACAGCAATACGTGCCCGCACCCGCATCTCTCGGGTAGGAGTACGGGTGGTAGCGGTGTTTTTCTTCTTTTCGCTCATCCTGCGCCATCCTTTCTGCTCGACTATCTCGACCATGACTATAATACACGCGCGCGTGCGCGAGAAATATACCGATTAAAAACCTCGGACACCCCCTATCGACAACTTTCAACAAGGGGCAATAAAACAACAAAACGAGAGTCAAGATCGTGTCCGTCTCAACTCTCGATGCTGCCTGTGCTCACTCACAATATAGGTATGCTGACAGGCGCATAATATGCCGCCTTACGACAATAAGTCAAGCAGGGCATTCCACGCCTTACTAAACCAGCTGTCGTTCTCATTGGCGAGGGACACCTGATCCTGTTCTTTGGCCTCGATATAATAGACCTGATTGCTGCCCACCGGCAACAATCCGTTATCCTGCGCATACTGGTTCACCCGCTCGGCGGAAGTCAGTCCCGCCAATTCGGATTGGAGTCGCACCTGCTCAGACTGCAAGGCATTGAGCGTAGCTTGTCCGTCGGACAGTTGCTTGTTCATCTCGGTGAGCCGCACGTTGCAGGTGATGAAATACCCGACCATACCCATAACCAGTACACCCACCAGCAGGTAAACGACTACGTTGAGAACCGACTGCCGACGGGTGCGACGGCGGGCGTCTTCTTGCACTTTTTTGGTGTTTTTCAGCGCCACCAGGCGGGGTTCGCGGGGTTGAAACCGCTCTAAATCATAAGCGTGATTGGTGTGTGCCATAGCGTTTACCTCCTTTCATCAGGGTAGAGTGCTTGTCCGCATCAGTCGCGGTAACGTTCGTGTACTTTCTCCACGCAGCGCAGCTTAGCGCTGCGACTACGGGGATTCTCCGCCAATTCCTGCTCGGTGGCGGTGGCCGGCTTCTTGGTGACTAAGGTAGCCGCCGGTGTGCGTCCGCACATACAAATGGGGGCCTCGCGAGGGCATATGCAGCCTTGTCGCAGGGCTTGAAACCGATTTTTCACCATCGCATCCTCCAAAGAATGGAAGGTAATGATGGCCAGCCGTCCGCCCTCATTTAAGCAATCAAACGCAGTGTCCAGCGCCGCCAACAAGCAATCCAACTCACCATTGACGGCGATACGCAGCGCCTGAAACACCCGACGGGCGGGATGCCCGTCCCGACGGGCCGCCGCAGGTACCGAGCGGCTGATGATATCCGCCAGTTGCAGGGTGGTGGCAATAGGCGCCTTCTCCCGTTCTCTGACGATAGCGCGGGCAATGGGACGGGAGAATTTCTCCTCTCCATACCGCCAAAAGATATCCGCCAGCGCCCTCTCATCCAAGGTAGCCACCAGATCAGCGGCGGTGGTGCCCTGTTGGCTCATCCGCATATCCAGCGGCGCATCGTGATGGTAAGAAAATCCTCGCTCCGGCGCATCCAACTGATGGGAGGAAACGCCAATGTCCAGCAGAATGCCGTCCACTCCGTCGATACCGAGTTCGTCCAGTGCCTGCCGCATATTCACAAAGTTAGTTTGTACCAAGGTGGCGGGCAGACCCGCCAGTCGTGCCCCTGCCGCCGCGATGGCATCGGGATCCTGATCCAGAGCGATCAGTCGCCCCGTAGTGAGGCGAGAGGCGATCTCGTAGGAATGACCGCCCCCACCGGCAGTGCCATCTAGATAGATGCCGTCGGGATGAATGTTCAACGCCTCTATAGTTTGCTCCGGTAGCACCGGACGGTGATAGCCAAACGACTGTTGTGCCATCCTTGCCACCTCACTTAGAATCCGTATTTGATGAACTCTTCTTCCAACTTATCGTCGGTCATATCCGCCATCTCCTGCTCGTATACCGCAGGATTCCAGATCTCGGCGCGGCGTCCGGCGCCGATGATGAGGCAGGGTTTTTCCAGCCCCGCCTGGGCAATGAGATTCTTATTCAGCAGGATGCGCCCCTGGGCATCAGGGGTCACGTCCTCAGCAGACTCGGTTACCTTGCGCAGCAGCTTACGAGTCTGGGCCATAGGCGCCTCGGTGATCTTCTGCAACAGGCTGTCCCACTCCTCCATAGAGTAGAGGCTGACACAGCGATCCAGCACACAGGCCGCAATAAAGGTCTCGCCCAATTTCTCACGGAGCTTGACGGGCACGAACACGCGGCCCTTGGCGTCCATATTATGTTCAAACCGACCGTACAGCATCATCGCCCGTCACCTCCTTTTTCGATGGTTTTTTGGCATCCCCACTGGCTTGTGGAAAATTCGGTGGAAGGTGTGGAAAATCACCACTTCGCACCACTTTGATGCACTTTCCACCACTTACGCCTATTATATAATACATTTTGCAAAAAATCAATAGGTAAATTTTACTTTTTTCTCTCGGAACAAAATTTTTTTTCGCAGGCAAAAATGAGCAAAAACCCCGCCCGCACCTCTCGTTGCGAACTGCTTTTGCCGTCGTTTATTTAGTCTGTTTCAGTGGATTTTACACATTAAACAAGAATTCCACCACGTCGCCGTCCTGCATCACGTACTCCTTGCCCTCGGTGCGGAGCAGACCCTTGCCGCGGGCATCCGCCAGAGAGCCACAGGCCATCAGGTCGTCGAAGGCGATGACCTGAGCGCGAATGAAACCCCGCTCAAAGTCGGTGTGGATGCGACCGGCGGCCTTGGGAGCCTTCCACCCCTTGTGAATCGTCCAGGCGCGCACCTCCTTCTCACCGGCGGTGAGGAAGGAAATAAGACCCAGCAGGGAGTAGCTCTTCTGAATCAGTCGATCCAAGCCGGAGTTGGTCAGCCCCAACTCAGACAGGAACAACAGCTTCTCCTCCGCATCCATATCCACAATGTCCGCCTCCATCTGAGCGCAGATGGGCAGCACCTCCGCCCCCTGCTCGGCAGCCAACGCCGCCACCTTTTGGTAGTGGGGATTGCCGGTAGGTTCGCAGCCCGCAAAGTCGTCCTCCGACAGGTTGGCGGCATAGATGATCGGCTTGGAGGTGAGCAGAGCCATCTGTCCCATCATGCCCACCTCGTCCTCGTCGCAATCCAGTGCGCGGGCAGGCTTGCCATCCTCCAACAGGGCATACAAGCGTTTGAGAAAGTCCAGTTCCTTTTGCAGGCTCTTGTCGCCTTTTAAATCCTTAGTGACACGAGCAATGCGGCGCTCCACCATCTCCATATCCGAGAAGATTAGCTCCAGATCGATGGTCTCGATGTCCCGCAGAGGGTCAATGCTTCCCTCCACGTGGATGATGTCGTCGTTCTCGAAACAGCGCACCACATGAACGATGGCGTCGCACTCGCGGATATTGCCAAGGAACTTGTTGCCCAAGCCCTCACCCTTGCTGGCACCTTTCACCAAACCCGCAATATCCACAAATTCGATGACCGCCGGCACCACAGGAGGTACCTTAGCACCCTCGGTATACATATCCCGCAGGGCGTCCAGACGGCTGTCCGGTACCGCCACCACGCCCACGTTGGGATCGATGGTGCAGAAGGGGAAATTGGCGCTCTGAGCACCCGCGTTGGTGATGGCGTTAAACAGAGTAGACTTGCCCACATTGGGCAGTCCCACGATACCTAATTTCATTTTCGATTCTCTCTCCTTAAAAAGCCTTGATTTTACTGGGTTTGTGCGGTGTAGCCTTTTTTCTATACACCAATTCTACACCAATTTTACACCAATTTCAAGCGCCGATTTCAAATTGTCGGACCGCATTGAACAAAGAATCCTCCGTCACGTGGACGTACCGATCTGTCGTCATTGCAAGGGTGGCGTGTCCCAGCAACCGTTGCAGCGCTTTCGCCGGCACATTACGTTCGATGGCACGTGTGGCAAAGGTGTGACGAAGAGCATGCATACTGAACCGTTTGATGCCGGCCTTATCGCACAGCTTATACAGATGAGTGTCGTAGGAACTGTTCTTTTCCGGCTCTCCTGTTCGCCAGTTAATAAAGACCAGGTCTCGCATCACCATGCATTTCGTTTCTCCCGTGCGAAGATCCTTATACTCAAGCACCTGCGACAAGAGATCCGACTCTTTTCGGTTAGGAGCACCGCCATAAAGCCTCGTAAGGATATCATAGGCCGTGCCGGTCAACGGAATGATGCGATACCCGTGTATAGATTTCGGAGGGCCTGCACGCCAGCGTCCCTCCTTGTATCGGTACTCCAAGGTCCTTTCCACAGTCAGCGTCCGCTTGTCCCAGTCTATATCGTTCCACGTCAGACCGACCATCTCCCCCGTTCGCAGTCCCGTTTCCAGAAGAAGGGCGAATTGATCGTAATTGTGCGATTGCTTGGCCACTTCCAAAAAACTCCGTTGCTCGTTAATGGTCAAAAAACGAATGTCATTCGGTGCCCGAGCCGGCTTGGCAAAACGCACTCCGGCATCCATCGGATGCTTGGCCAGCAGGTCGTTATTCACCGCAGCACGAAGCATGGTACCCATACAAATGTACGTTTGTCGTATCGTAGACCCAGCATACTCCTGTTCCATACGATTCAAAATCATCTGACAGTGCATCGGTTTGACGTCCGACAGCAACATCTTACCGATTACGGGCTGAATATTTCGCTTATAACGTTCGCGGTAATTACGAATCGTATTGGGGGCGCGATTACCCACTATGTTCTTCAGCCAATAGTCAAACCAGGCATCTACCGCAAGATCAGACGGCGCATATACATCGCTATGTCGATCCGCATAACGCGCATCTTCCAACCAGTTGCGCGCCTCGGGAAGCGTTTTGAAAAACTTTTCTCTACGCCTACCTAAACAATCCGTGAAGCGGGCCGTATACCAACCGTCTTTGCGCTGACTAACGCCTTTGCCACATTCTTTGCCTCTCAGATTTTTACCCATCACATATTAACTCCTTTCTCAAACAAGAGAAACAAGCCAATGCGCAAGTTATTATATCGCAATAGTTGTTTCAAATCAATATCAAATACAGAGAATTTATCTCTTGCTGTTAAATAATCAGGCTTTTGCTGATGTACTGTTCAAACTCGTGTCTCTTAACCAGTTTCTTTGTACCAACATACAGAACAAAGGGACAATTGGGCGTCTTCAGCAATTGATCAATTTTATTGATCCCTATATTGCTGTATTCGGCTGCTTCTCGAATTGTCAGCGTTGTCTTTAAGTGAATCGGCACTCGCTCTGAATTGGATATCATACGTCAACCTCCAGTCATCATTACGGTTTTTCGCTTGACAAAATTTGCATCGTCACTTATATGATACTCACTTACGAATGCAGATTTCAACTTTGCGCTAAAAATCCTACCACACAACGCAATGTGTGACTTATGATATCAACCAATCGATTTCATTTAACTCAATCAGAGCGACCGACAAACTGAGATGTATATTGGAATAACTCTTATAATGAACATATAAAGAGCAGATGCAACCTGTCCTCTGTATCATCTTAACTAGTGGGATGGAAGCGACGATGACTTCCAGACTCTACTCGGTTCTTACGCATAACCTCTGCGTTAATCATCGTTTCCAACACCTCAGCATAGATGTCATCGTGGCCAATCCGTCTGGCCATTTCGCCCATGCCAATTTCCAACGCTTCCCGCACCAGCTCAGAAATGTCATAGCGCAGATAGAACTGCAACGTTCGCAACACCTCCAGGTCGATCACCCGAAGATAATAGGTTCCCCGCTGATAGGTGTCCGGCCGCAAGGTACAGTAAGCCACAAAATCCTCCACCGTATCGAAGCGACGGCAAGGATAGGGATCCCCCACCGCCCCGGCAGGTTCATCGATATAGCGAGAGTTGCAATTGTATAGGGGCTGTTCTTCTGCAATGTGGATTTGCTCGTAGAAGTTAACCTTCTCCAAAGGGTAGGGGCCGCGCAGCATCACCTCTTTTACATGTTTCATCCAGGCATCCTTACTGCAATGTTGCTCATACCGGGTGAGGACCTGCTTGGCCTGACCGATGTACAACGCCGTACCATCGGCCGCATAAAAAGAATACACGAACATGGATCTTTGCCTCCTTATAATTTTGTAACAAAAAATCCGTGCAGGAAAATAAACCCTACACGGAGGAGGCATGCCGAACCATAGCAAGATATAACACACCCCTTGTCAAACAAAAAGAGATATGCTATAGTAATGCTTACGGTGCGGATTATGATCCGTTGTGTAGGTGGCCCTTTCACCTGCGCAGGCGTATGGGAGTTGGCGCTCCCATACGCTGCCGTCTTTTTTGTTATTTACATAATACACTATGTGGGCACACATTGTCAATAGGTAAATGAAAATTTCTGAAAATCAATAAATACATCTTCCCATATTTCGAAATATCTGTTATGATAGTATCCAAGCAAGTCATCAATCTGGAAGGACGATTCAAATGAAGCAAACAGAAGCGCAACTGCTCGCCAGCAAAAAATACCACCAGAAATTAGAGGAAATATCCGTACGCTTATATAAAGGCGAAAAGGCGAGCATCAAAGCGCATGCCGCCAAGCAAGGCGAGTCGCTTAATGCATTTGTAAAGCGCGCCATCTACTCAACAATTGAGCAAGATAACAAAAAGAAATAATACAAGGGTTGAACATTTATCCCGATTATTAACGGAATCAAAACACATAGATATATACTCTGCGGCTTCGCGCTTCTTGGCGTGAAGCCGCATTTTTATTTTAATTGTAATTTTTTGTAAAGCACCACAACATGTAGTATTGGGCCAGTTGAAATAAGCCAAGCGATATCGGTATAATATTTATAGCTTATACTTTGGTAATACACCGAGCTGCGCGATTCTATTTTTTGTACCCGCAACTCAGTTAAGTACCCGCAACTGAGTTAACAAGCATTGGATGGAGGAACCAAAATGGTCCATCCATCCGCTTCAGGGGTCCCCCCTATGACCCCGCAAAGAACTTTTTCAATTCAAAAATGTCGTATTCAAAATTGAAAAAGTTGTCTTCGCCAATCATTCACTACGCTCATTTTATGATGAAGCACACATATATGAGGAGGATATATTATGCCTAGGCCAAGCAAAAAGAGCCAGTATACCGAAATCAAAAATCGTACTATTTTCGTTTTAATGAGCCCGATCACAAAAGAATTTTATGTGGGTTATACGCTCAGGCACAATATGCGAAGCACCTACAAAGATCATTATATTGAGGCTAAATACAAAACCGCCAATATGGTCGCCTGTCTCAAGCGTGACGGCTTTAAGCCCTGTTGTTTTGCACTTGAAACTTTGGATTGCACTAAGGTAGAAGCCTACAATCGCATCGTGGTTTGGACGAAAATTTTCTTGGAAAATGGATTTCAAAACCTCGATAAGGGTTCTACAATCTGTTATGCAAACGATCTTTTGGACAAAAATATTCCGTTGTATGAAGAGCGAAAAAAGATTCCTTTGGGCGAATTGATTGACTGCAAGAACTGTCTTTTCCCGGATTACGGAAGGAAGATGTGCCCGTACAGAGAGATGAGATTGACGGAAACCAATGCACAAGAATAGGATCAGAGATTTGGATGAACACACACGTTACGATTCGGTGACGTGTGTGCTCTCCTTTTAAAGGGCACTAACAACTTGTATGGATTTCGCAGTTTCAATTTGCAAAAAGTGCGCTCCGAAAGAGCACCCTTTTTCGTTTTTTATAACAACATTTTGAACTTAAAATGAGCCGCGCGAATGATTGTCGAAGACAACTTTTTGATTCTTGAAAGCAGCATTTCCAAAGATCAAAAAGCACTTTTAGGGGTCATAGGGGGTACCCCTGAAGCGGCGATGATATACATTTGTATATCAGAAGCCAGTGCTTGCTAACTCAGTTTTGATTACAAATTTTAAGAATATTGAACACTTACGTTTTGATTATATGGCAAATGAATTATAAGATTCCCAGTCTCTCCGCCAAGATATTATCGACAACCTCCATCAAGTGAATAGAGACAACCTCTTCTTCATTACACAGGCGCACAAACCGCTCGCAGCGCTCCCGAGACACAAAAAGATCCGGCACCCTGTGCAGCATCTTTCGTTCTCCGTCGGTGGCCGTCCATGCCTCTATTCCATAACCAATATAAGTGTTGCCCCACACGTCTGTTTCTTCCGTGACGATCATCTCATAAGTACAGTCCATCTTTTCATTTCTCCTCAACATTCAGCAGATCGGATACGGTGTGTCCGGTATAAGCCGCCACCTTTTGGATCGTGCTCAGTTTTGGGTCGCTCCGCTCCCGTTCCAGCAGACTGAGAGCCTCAGTACTGATATCGCAGTGAGCCGCAAATTCCATCTGTGATTCGTGCATTTGTTTACGAATCTTTTTCAGCTTTTTCGCCAATGCGACTCTTTCCGGCATGTTACGACCCCTGCTTTATCGTACTGCAAGAATTTTGTCAGTGCCACGGAATGCATTACGGATTTACGATATTTTGTCGAAACAGATGATCTAAATATACACAAGAGAGGGGCGAGGACAGCGCCTCGCCCCATCTTGTATCAAAGCAAACTTTTAAGATATGGTTACTTTCTTCTCTTGACTCAATGTGGTGATCTCTTCCGTGTCACTGCCGCTGTACACCGTGAACTCCGACTTTACCCGATAGCGACCACTGTCCACATAGGTGTATTCGCTTATCGTTCCACAAACATCGTAAAAGGTAGCTTCCCACACCTCCACCTTGCTCCACCAGAGAACAGTATACTTCTGCAACGTGGTCTTGATGTGAATCTTGGTCACGTTGTCGTATGCCTGTATATCAGAGGTGCAGTAAGCCTTTCCCGCAGTATTGATAGCAAGCGCTGACGATGTAAAATTGGTATACGTCCATCTGGGTTGCACAGACGGTTCTTCAATCGTGGCAGCAGAAGCAAACATATTCATTGGAAACAACAGCAGCACACTCATCAGCAGACAAATAATCCGTTTTACATTCTTAGACATAACAAAACCCCTTGCATCGATTTATATTTGGGCGGTATCTCTCCAACCCATACTCTCAAAAACGACGCAAGAGGTTCTTTTGTGACAAATATTTTTTAAAAATTATAAAATTATGGATTCAGCTATTTCTATCAGTTCTTCTTGTGCTACTGAGCCATACAGAGAATAGGAATATTGTTTATCTGTGAACATAAGCGTAATTTTTCCTTTGTTTTTATAAATAACGCCTTCTGATTGCCCCAAGGTAACAACGTGATAACCGCTCCCTTCGGTATCCATTTCAAATGTTTTTCCATTGTTTATTTCTTGCCGATAATAGATCCTTTCTCCTGTTTCCTTGTTAACATATGTTATTTTGTATACCACTCCTACCTCTATCTTACTCTCCATCACATATCCATCGGGAATATATGTCGGGGTTTTCTTTTCCAACTCCTCTTGCATCAGCTCAGATGTATCATCCACAAATATCACGCGTGTAAAGGTCTCAAACACTTCGGTGAAGAACCGCACCACCGGCTGACGCAGAGCCTCCACACTGAAAGTGACGATCGTAGCACCCAGGAATAGGGCGATTACAATGGTGGCTACCCGTCGTGCCACCGTGCCAAACAGCATGTAATAGCCATATTTTTGCCGACGGATCAATTTCTCCATCCGCGCCTCGAACTCGTCGGAAAAGGCGATTCCAACCAGTTCCTCATCACTAGGCAAAAGGGCATTCTGCTCCCTCACGTAAATATCAAAAGCCTCTCGCAGCTTCGGGTGTTTATACAGATTCATAGACCGCTCCTTCTTGCCGTTTGTTCAGTTCTTTCGCCAATATAGTTCGCGCACGCTCCAACCGTTTGCGGACGGTGGCGTATTCCACGCCCAACACAATGGCGATCTGTCTCTCGGACAGATCGTGGTAGGCCCGCAATTCCAGCACATCTCGATAGATAGGAGGTAACTCACGGATGATCGCTGTCAGTTCCTCCACGGCAACGTTGTCCAGCATATCTTTGTCCACAGACATCACCGGCTCCAGCTGGTCATAGCTCACCGGCGCGTAGATTCTATTCTTACGCAGGATATCGATCGCCGCATTCTCAGTAACTACAACGAGGAAACGCTTGGTTTTGTGACTGTCAATCTCTCCCACCGAGTGAAAACTACGCACAACGTTCAAAAACGCCGTCTGCACCGCATCCTCAGCCAGATGCGGATCCTTTACCTTTTCATAGGCTACGTGAACCAACAAACTGCGGTATTTTTTGTATAGTTTTATGAATTTTGCTTTATCTTCTTCGTTTTCCAGCAGACTGAGATAGAAGAATAACATTTGAACATCCCTCACACTTTCAAAGTCGTTACTTTGACAAAAGTATAAGGCAAATAATTCTATTTTTCAATACATTATTGTATTATGTTGAAAAGCAAAGCAAATAAAAAGCAAATGATCATTTTTAAAATAGAGTAACGATGAATAAGTCCATCGAATAAGCAAAAACATTAACCGCCCCGCCCTTGTATACCGATTACAAAGGCGGGGCGGTTTAACTTTATAATTTACTGTGAACTGTTTTATAACTTCGGTATCGATTATACGTTTTGTTGCCGACGGTTCTGGTCTTTCGTCCGCCGTCCGCATTATACGTATAGGTCGTGGTGGTGCTACCCTTTGTAGAAGAGGCCAACTGGCGACCGTTCTGCCAAGTGAAACTCATTCCGTCTCGATAGGTCAGAGGGTTGCCTACGTTATCATAGGTAATGGTTTGCCCGTCATAGGCAGTGAGCTGATCCTTCCACAATATGTTGTCGTACCTGTATGTGTGCGATGTTCCGTCCTCGTTGGCCGTGCGGATATTGCCGGCTGCGTCATAGGTGTAGGTATAGTTCTTCCC
>JAZNJO010000060.1:0-11373 GCA_045578085.1 Acutalibacteraceae bacterium
ATTTCTACAATCACCAACGCATTCAATTAAAAACAAAACTGACACCACTTGAAAAGCGATGTCAGTTCGTTGCTTAAAATTTAATATTTACTACCATATAGGTCGTTTTTGTGTTGTCCGCACAATTTGGGGCAGTGCACTCGTGATGAGTCACCGTTCTTTTTTTGTTGATTAATCTTCGTCGGCGGAAGCCTTGCCGAGTGTGTTGTTGGCCAACGCCTGCAAATAAGCGTTAATGAAGCCGTCGATCTCGCCGTCCATCACGGCCTGAATGTTACCGCTTTCGAAGCCGGTACGGGTGTCCTTAGCCAAGGTGTAGGGCATAAAGACGTAGGAACGAATCTGGCTGCCCCAGGCGATCTGAGCTTGAGCGCCCTTGATGTCGCTGAGCTTATCCAGATGTTCCTGCTCTTTAATCTTCACCAGCTTGGATTTCAGCATTTCCATACACTTGTCGCGGTTCTGGAACTGGCTACGCTCATTCTGGCAGGCCACCACGATGCCGGTGGGGATGTGGGTCAGACGCACCGCCGAAGAGGTCTTGTTGATGTGCTGACCGCCCGCGCCGGAGGAGCGGAACACGTCCATTTTGATGTCCTCGGGGCGGATGTCCACCTCCGTGTTATTGTCCAGCTGAGGAATGACTTCCAGAGCGGCAAAGGAGGTCTGACGGCGACCCGAAGCATCAAAGGGGGAGATGCGCACCAGACGGTGCACACCGTTCTCACTCTTTAAATAGCCGTAGGCATTCTCACCGATGATTTCGATGGAAGCGCTCTTGATACCTGCCTCGTCGCCGTCTTGATAGTCCAGAATGTTGTACTGATAGCCGTGGCGCTCCGCCCAACGGGTGTACAGACGGTACAGCATTTCGGTCCAGTCCTGAGCCTCGGTGCCCCCGGTGCCCGCTTGGAAGTTGAGGATGACGTTTTTGGAGTCGTATTCACCGCTGAGCAGCGTGGCCAGACGCTGAGTTTCCATGGATTTCTCTACCTTCTCCACGCCATCGCGGCACTCCTCCAACAGATCCGGATCTTCGGCTTCGTCCGCCAACTCGATGAGGGTCAGGGTGTCCTGATAGTCGCTGAGCAGACGTTCATATGCCTCGATCTTACCCTTGACGGAGGCTGCCTTTTGGGTCATCTTCTGGGCAAACTCCATATTGTCCCAGAAACCGGGGGCAGAGGCCTGGGCGTCCAACTCCTCAGCTTGACGGCGTAGGCCGTCCAGACCGATGGAGTCGGCCAGATCCTCGATACCGGGGAGCATACCCTCCAGTTTCAGTCGCAGTTCTTCATATTGCAGCATAGTCGATTCTCCGTTTCGCTGTGTAATTACCCGAATATTATACTGGAATTATAAGCAATTGTAAAGAATAAAATTCAAATCCGTACAATCCGATAAAAAAGCAAACCTGTTTTCGGTTTTCTCTTGTGTTTTTGTCAAAAAAACCGTATACTGTAAAGAGATGATTTCGAGAGGAGAGCGTCTTATGCAGTTACCCGAAACCAAACGATTGACCTGTCATGCCCAAGGGGACTTGGTATATTATTCTTTTCCCGCATTGGATGCCATTCCCTTTGTGCGCCACGGCTTTTCCACGCGGCTTGGTGGCGTCAGCGAGGGTGTGTTCTCTTCTATGAATTTATCCTTTACCCGCGAAGATGAGGAGTCGGCGGTGGCGGAGAATTTCCGCCGTATTTGTGCCGCTATGGGGGTGGATGATCGGAAAGTGGTCATCTCCGCCCAGACACATACCACCAATCTGTACAATGTTACCGCCGCCGATGCGGGACGTGGTATCACACGAGAGCGAGGCTATACCGATGTGGACGGTCTTGTCACCGATGAGCCGGGCGTGGTGCTGTGCACCCAGTATGCTGACTGTGTGCCGCTGTTCTTTGCTGACCCTGTTCGTAGGGTGGTGGCTACCTCTCATGCGGGTTGGCGGGGCACCGCTGCAGGTATTGCCGCCGATACCGTACGCCGGATGGAGTCGGATTACGGTTGCCATCCCGAGGATATCGTGGTGGGCATCGGCCCTTCCATCGGTTCTTGTTGCTTCGAGGTAGATACACCCGTCTATGAGGCTTTTTGTCAGGTTCCTGTGTTTGATGCGGGTTGCTATACGGACAATGGGGGCGGGAAATACCACATTGACTTATGGGAGGTCAACCGTCGCTTTCTGTTAGAGGCGGGGGTGACCGATGAGCATATTACCGTCACCGATCTGTGTACCCGTTGCCGACCGGATGTGTTCTGGTCTCATCGTGCCACAGGCGGCGTGCGTGGCAGTCTGGCAGCCTTTATTGCTATCGGGGAATAACGTGCTGATATTTTGACCCGTTTCACACATACTATCCTTGATTTCTTAGCGATTGGGGAGAGTATGAATGACCTATCAGGAGACTGTTGACCGTCTGGACCGCAAGTTGAGGGTGGGTGCCAGTTTCGATGTGGTGCGACGTTGTGTCGGAGTGGGACCGCGGGCAGCTACTCTTTATTTTGTAGACGGATTTGTCAAAGATCAGATTTTGTCTCGCGTGCTGCAATTTTTATCCGGACTTACACCGGATAAACTGAATGCGATCCACACAGCCGATGAGTTTGTTGCACGTTTTATTCCATATACCGAAGTGGAGCACACCGCCGATTTGGATAAGGTGGTGACGCAGGTGCTCTCGGGCGCCGCCGCTCTGGTGGTGGAAGGGATCGATCGGGTGGTGCTTGTGGATGCCCGCACCTATCCTGTGCGTGGGGTAGACGAGCCGGAGACGGATCGGGTGCTGCGGGGCAGTCGGGACGGTTTGGTGGAGACCCTGGTGTTCAATACCGCTATGATCCGCCGCCGCCTGCGAGATCCCGCGTTGACTATGGAGATCGTGCAGGTGGGGCGGTTATCCTCCACCGATGTGTGCATTTGTTATATGGCGGATCGGGTGGATGCAGGGTATCTGAAAAAAGTGCGCACCCGCCTGCAAAACATTACCATCCCCGCACTTACTATGGGGCAGGAGAGTCTGGCGGAGTGTTTGCTCCGCGGGCAGTGGTATAACCCTTTCCCGCGGGTGCGGTATACCGAGCGTCCCGATACGGCGGCGGCGCAGATCGCCGAGGGACAGATTGTGCTGTTGGTGGATAATTCACCTGCTGCCATGCTGCTCCCAACCTCTATTTTTGATTTTTCTCAGGACACCAATGATTTTTATTTTCCGCCTATTGTGGGCAGTTATCTTCGTTTTGTACGAGGACTGATCTTTGTGGCGACGTTGTTTCTCACCCCCGTGTGGTATTGGCTGATGAAAAATCCTCAGCATATTCCGCCGGCGTTGGAATTTATACGATTGGAGAAGATAGGTCCCATTCCTTTAATAGTCCAACTGCTACTGGTGGAACTGCTCATTGACGCCCTTAAACTGGCGGCACTGAACACCCCTACTTCATTAAGCAACGCCCTGAGTTTGGTGGGCGCCTTGATCTTTGGCGAGTTTGCGGTGCAGGCGGGGTTGTTTGCTTCGGAACTGCTGGCGTATATGGCCTTTGTAGCCATCGCTTCTTTCACACAGCCCAGCCACGAACTCACGTATGCCTTTAAATTGTTCCGCATTCTGTTTTTGCTGTGTACGTGGCTGCTAAACGGATGGGGATTATTGTTGGGGATGGGGATTATGCTTTTGGTGCTGATTACCACCCGCACCGCCGTGGGCGGCTATTATCTGTATCCTGTCTTTCCCTTTCACGGTCGTGCTCTGCTTCGGCTATTGTTTCGACAACCCATCAGTCGTTATAACGCAGAATAGAGGACACGCACCGCCCTTTTTGCCACTGCATAGAATGGGGTAATGCAGTGTGTGAGGTGAGGGTATGACAACGGGAGAAATGTTGGGATATGCGGTTGCGTTGTTGTTAGCGGTGTATGGTTGTGCGTGCCTGATTCGGCGGGTGTGTCTGTGGTTTGTGCGATGCCCCCGCTGTGCGGTGTCCTGCCGGCTGGTTTTGCCCCATCGGGATACCGCTGTCGAGCCACTTTGTCGCTGTTTACACAGTCAGGCGGTGTGGGAGCCGCGGGACGGCTGTCGTCACACGCTTCTTCTTCTGACGGAGGATACGGCGGATCTGTGGTTCAACACCTTGTCGGAGCGTTATCCAACGGTGACTCCTGTTACCAAAGAGGATCTTATTGAATTGTTGGAAGAATTGACGGAAGAATAAAAGAAAGGATGGCTTTGCCGTGACCGAAGAATTGAAACATCAACCGTTGCAACTGGTAGGCACGGTGGAGCATATCGTGTTTTGCAACGACGATAACGGCTGGACGGTGCTGGAATTGGAGACCGAACAGTCGTTGGTGACCGTGGTGGGTGTGCTTCCCCGCGTACAGGTGGGGGAGCATCTGCGCCTCCAAGGGGAGTGGGTGGAGCACCCTTCGTTTGGCCCCCAGTTTAAGGCGTCTGCCTGTGAGAGCACTTTGCCCACCGACGAGACGGCCATTCTGCGGTATTTGGCATCGGGGGCGGTGAAGGGCATCGGTCCTGCTACGGCGGCACGGATCGTGGACCGCTTCGGCGCCGATTCCCTGCGCATTTTGGAGGAAGAACCGCAGGAGTTGGCCAAGGTTAAGGGCATCTCGCTGGCGAAAGCGCGGGAGATGGGGCAGAGCTTCTGTGCTCAGTTCGGCCTGCGGGAAGTGGTGATGACCTTTGCCGGTTACGGACTCACCCCCAATGAGGCTCTACGCTGTTGGCGTAAGTTCGGTGCCTCCACATTAACGAAGATTAAAGAGAATCCCTACATTCTATGTTCTCCCGGTCTGTATATTGGCTTTGAGCGAGCAGATCGACTGTGTATGACCCTCAACGGAGATAAGGAAGATCCTCACCGCCTCAGCGCGGGTGTAGAGTACGTGCTGCGCCACAATCTTGGCAACGGACACACTTGCCTGCCGCGGGATAAGGTGATTCCCACTGCTGTGACGCTTTTGGATGTGTCAATGGATGCGGTGGAGAGCGCCGTGAATCGAATGGTGGACACTCTGCTTCTCCGTCAAGAGGAGATAGACGGACGGGAGTTTCTGTTCCTGCCCCGTCTTTATGAGGCGGAGGCCTTTATTGCGGTGCGTATGCGACTGATGAGCCGTCTGTCCAACGTAAGCGCCGAGGATATGGAACTGCGGATTGAAGCTTTGGAGCGCAATTTCGGCATCACCTATGAGGAGCAACAGCGGCGAGCGATGATCGAGGCGGTCACCTCCGGCACCCTGATCCTTACCGGCGGTCCTGGTACGGGTAAGACCACCACCCTGCGGGGTATCATCACCCTGCTGGAAAGCATGGGGGAGACGGTGGCCATCGCCGCTCCCACGGGGCGGGCGGCCAAGCGCATCTCTCAGCTGACGGGATGGGAGGCTAAGACCCTTCACCGTTTATTAGAGGTCAAGTGGGACGACAGCGACAGCCCTGTATTTGAACGAAACGAACACAATCCTTTGGATGCAGACGCGGTGGTGGTGGACGAGATGTCCATGGTGGACGTGCTTCTCTTTGAGAATCTGCTGCGTGCCACCAAGACGGGTTGCCGCTTGATTCTGGTGGGAGATACCGATCAGTTGCCTGCGGTGGGCGCCGGTTGCGTGCTGCAAGACTTGATTGCGGAGGGCTCGGTGCCCTTGGTTCAGCTCACTCAGGTGTTCCGTCAAGCCTTGGAGAGCCGTATTGTGTACAATGCTCACCGTATTGTCAAGGGACAATCGGTGGAGCTGGATAATAAAAGCGATTGCTTTTTTATGCCACGTTCTTCGGCGGCGGAGGTGACCCGCACCGTGCTGGATCTGTGCCATCACCGCTTACCCGATGCCTACGGCTATTCCCATCTGGACTCCATTCAAGTGCTTTGTGCGGGTCGCAAGGGGGAAATGGGCACGGTGGAGATGAACCGCCGCCTGCAAGAATTGCTCAACCCCGAAGACAAGAAGAAGGCTGAACTCACCGTGGAGGGGGTCGCCCTGCGGGTGGGGGATAAAGTGATGCACAACCGCAATAATTACGATATTCCGTGGCTGAAAGACAACGGCGAGAACGGAAGCGGTGTGTTTAACGGCGATATCGGCATTTTGGAGGAGGTTCGCCTGCGAGAGGACATCCTTACCGTGAGGTATGAGGATCGGGTGGCCACCTACACCCGTCAGGATGCGCAGGATCTGGAACTGGCTTATGCGATCACGGTACATAAGAGTCAGGGCAGTGAATTTGAGGCGGTGGTACTGCCCTTGTTCCGTAATACACCTCATCTGTGCTACCGTAACCTTCTATATACCGCCGTCACCCGTGCCAAGAGCCTTTTAGTGATGGTGGGCAGTATGGAAACCTTGCAGAAGATGATCGATAACGACCGCAAGATCCTGCGGTATACGGGCCTGCGCACCTTTTTGCGGCGAGCCGGGGAGTTACCCTTATGAGGCGGCTGAGGTGGGCGCTACGCCGTGCTTTGTTTCCCAAATATTGCTTTTTATGTCATCGTGCCATACTGCCTCATCAGCGGTACTGTGGGGAGTGCGCTATAAATGCCCCGTGGATAGAGCCGCCTCTATGTGAACGGTGCGGGCGAGGACAAACACGGTGTACTTGTAAAGGCCATCGACGGCATTTTGAGCGCTGTATCAGCCCTTTTTACTATCAGGGAATGGTGAAACGAGGTGTTCGTACGCTAAAAAGCGCAGATTATGCTGTAACGGTAGATGCCTTTACAGCGGAAATGGAAGAGCTTGTGCGGCGTGAATACGGAGGAATTGACTTTGACATGGTGACTTCCGTGCCGTTGCACCCTGCCGATCGTCGTCATCGCGGCTTTGATCAAGCAGCACGGCTGGGAGTAAGCCTGGCGAGTCGGTTGGAGATACCCTATGCAGCCATACTGCGTAAACTTTACCGCACCCGCCCTCAAAAGGAATTACCTTCGGTACAACGCAGCGGAAATCTGTTGGGCGTATTCGATGTCACCTTGCCGATAGTGGATAAGAGAGTGCTGTTGGTAGACGACCTGATCACGACCGGCGCCACCTTGGATGAATGTGCCAAGATGCTCAAACTATTTGGTGCCGCAGAGGTGTATGCAGTCACGGCGGCTGCCGCGGTCTTGCAAAAGGACGAATAATGATGTATAATAGCGAAAACGGTGGTATTTAAGGAGTAGGACGGATGAACTTAGGAGTTGATTTGGGGACCTCCCGCGTGGTGGTATACGACCCTGCGGTAGGCGTGGTGTTGGACGAACCGGCGGTCATTGCTGTGGCCAAATCTGACGGACACGTCATTGCCTGCGGTGAAGAGGCGCGTAAGATGCTGGGCCGCACCCCCGATTCCATTATTGCGGTGCGTCCCGTACAAAACGGTGTCATCGCAGAATATGAAATGGCGGAGAAACTGATGCGTCACTGTCTGGCGCGGGTCTGCTCCAATCGGATTGCGAAGCCCTGTGTGGCGGTAAGTGTCACGGGTCAGATTACCGAGGTGGAGCGCCGTTCCTTTATTGACGCGGTATATTCTGCGGGTACTCGTCGGGTTACCTTAGTTCCTGAGACGGTGGCGGCAGCCATCGGTGCAGGTATGGACGTGAGTCTGCCCCACGGACAGATGATCGTTAACATGGGTGGCGGTACCGTGGACGCTTCGGTATTGTCACTCAAGGGCGAAGCGGTGACCGCTTCGGCGCGGGGCGCCGGCACGGCTATGGATGAGGCAATTGTCCGTTATATTCGCTCCCAATATAACTTGATCATCAGCGAGTCCTTTGCCGAGCAGTTGAAGATCGATATTGGCTGCGCCTTGCCGATGGAGCCTCAGCGCAGTGCAGATGCCAAGGGACGGGACGCGATCACGGGTTTGCCGCGGATGGTGACGGTTACATCCGACGAGATCTGTGAGGCCATTCGGGAGCCTATTATGGAGATTCTAAACGTGATTCAGCAAGTGTTTGAGACCACACCGCCCGAATTGGCCGGAGATATCATTGAGAGCGGCATCTGCTTGACCGGCGGATTGGCGCGTTTGCCGCATCTGCCCGAACTCATTGAGCGAGCCACCGGTATCTCCTGCTTTGTGGCGGAGAATCCTGAACAGTGCGTGGCGATCGGAGCAGGTATGGCTTTGCGTTTTGCCTCCTCCTTTTCTGCAGTGTACGATCTGGGCAATTATTCCTATCGTTTGTCGGACAATGTGACCAATTAAGAGAAAAGCCGCCTGCGTTGGCGGCTTTTTTGACGGAAAAAGCGTCGAAAATTTGTATACTTTGCCCTTTGAAATCTCAAAAAAACTGTGCTAGAATGATAGTAGTGAGTTTTGGAGAGGAGGGACGAATGATGGCGGATATAGGTAAAGTCGGTACCCACGTATTGTATGGTAAAATGGGTGTCTGTTTCGTTAAAGAAATCACCCGTATGAGTTGCGGTTCGGGTAGTGGTGACGAGTATTACGTGCTGGCACCCGTCAGCGACAGTCGTTCCTCCATTTACGTTCCCTGCGCCAATGAGGAACTGGTGGCACGGATGTGCCCCTTGCTCACCCGTGATGAGATTGACGCCCTGCTTACGGGAGACGGCGTATCCGAGATGACTTGGGTGGACGACCGCAATGAGCGGGGTGCTCTGTACCGTTCTATAACCTCCGGCAACGACCGTCGTGCGCTCATTCGACTGATTCGCTGTTTGTGTCGTAAAAAAGAGGAGCGTCAGGCAGCCGGCAAGCACCTTTCCTCCATGGATGAGGGGGCATTGCAGGAGTGTGTGCGGCTGGTAGAGGAGGAGTTCTCACTGGTGTTGTCCATTCCGCGTCGGGACGTGGAACGTTATGTGGAAGAACATACCGTAAAGGAATAAAAGAAGAGCTGTCTTCGGATGGCTCTTTTTTATTTTTGGGACTAGTCAAAACCACATCCGTGTGGTATACTGAGGAAAAAGAGGAAGGGAGCGTGGACACCTGTGGGAAAAACTTGCTGTTTTACCGGTTATCGTCCCCATCGATTTGCGTTCTCTCCCGATGGACTGCGCCCCGAGATGGTGCAGATGGCACTGGGTACGCAGGTGCGGCGTTTATATGAGGAGGGGCACACTCATTTCATCAGTGGTATGAGCACCGGCGTGGACCTGTGGGGTGCGGCTGAGGTGCTGAATCTACAACGGGAGCATCCTGAGGTCACCCTAACGGCGGCGGTTCCTTTCGAAGGTCAGGAGAGCCACTGGCCCCAATCCCAACGGCGGGAGTATCGGCGTATACTAAACGCCGCCACCAATGTGAAGATCCTTTATGACGAGGGGGCAGCAACTGCCAACGCGACGGCTTGCTATCAGGGGCGCAACCGCTGGATGGTGGACCGTGCCGATACGGTGTTGGCGGTTTGCGTGTTGGATGTAGGGGAGCGTCGCGGCGGCACTGCTGCCACCGTACGCTATGCCCGACGGAAACAGCGGCGTATTTTGTATATTCATCCCGTGACCTTGGCCGTTACCGAGGAGACGGTGGAACAGATTGAGTTTACTATGTAAGTGAGGTAGTTATCGTGGCGTTACGAGATTTTCCCATTCCTGCGATTCTGTTTTTTACCAGCGGTAATCCGTTTTCCGGTAGTTATAAAGGGCTGAATTATCGCCTGGTTCCCGTAAAGGCAGATGTGGAAAAGGATATTACCGCCCATATTAATGCCTGTGTGTGGACGGGGGAGAAGTGCAGCGAACTCAGCGAGATGCGGGATACGGCCGTGTTTTCGCTGGATACCGATGGTTTGACTGCTGCTGAGGAGTGGCTCCGCGCTCAGTATAAACAGTTTGAGACAGAAAACATCTGATTGGTCGACAAAATCCCTCTTGCATTTTGCAAGGGGGTATGCTATACTGGTCGCAATGCGCAGGGTTGGTATATCGGTATTACAGCGGCTTCCCAAGCCGTTAAGGCGGGTTCGACTCCCGTACCCTGCTCCATGTAAAAAAACTCTTTTGTCAGGTAGACAAAAGAGGTTTTTTACAATGATATCCGTTCCAGTCGGAACAGGTGATATATCTTCGATATGATATCGCTCTACGAGCGATGATATATGCCTTCGGCATATGGAGGAACGGATATTATATCATGCTTGCGAAGCAAGTATATCATACGGCTTGCCGTATATCATATCGCACCAGCGATATATCATTGAAAAGCTTTTAGTTTTGTGGTATGATTTGCCTAATAAACTTGAATTTGGCGGAGGTGTTGTTTCATGAAAATACATATAATTGGGTGCAGTGGTTCTGGAAAAACTTATTTAGCAAATGCTCTTGCAAAGAAATACAACATTCCGCATTTTGATTTAGATGATATTCAATGGGATAATAATGCCGAAGGATATGGAACAAAAAGACCACTTGAAGAAAGAAACGCATTGTTGAAGGAAATCTTAAACAATAATGAATGGGTAATTGAGGGCGTATATTACGCATGGGTGCAGCAAAGTTTTGATGAAGCGGATAAAATCTATGTTTTGGATATGCCAAGATATTTGTATAAGAGTAGGATTATTATACGGTCTATAAAAAGAAAGCTCGGAATACAGCAAGGAAAAAAAGAAACGTTGAAATCAGTCTATAACCTGTTGAGATGGACAGAGACTTTTCAAAATAAGAACCTAAAGGAAATAAAAACTATTTTAGATAAATATGAGAACAAAGTTATTTGGTTATCAAGCAAAAAAGATGTGAGAGAAATAATAAAGGTTATTTGATAAATTTCACTTTGTCGAACAGAGCAGGTATACTACTTTTACTTACTCTTACTTCAATTCTGCTCCGTTTGGTTACCCTTTCGCAGAAAAGAACCCACATTTGTCTACGACAAGTGTGGGTTCTTTTCAACTAAATCCGTCCTATCGGACGGGATAAATCCCGCTTTCGTGGGATGAAATCACTTCGTGATGAAATCCGACTTCGTCGGGAGATAAGGACGGATTTAATTTCATCTGCGAAGCAGATTTCATCCGAGCGGAGTGAGGATTTCATCGCGCTTGCGCGATTTCATTGAAAAGTTTGCAAATGTGTGGTACAATCGGAGTAAATGAGGTGATAGTATGGCTGAAAACAAACTTGCTGATATGTCAACAGAATTTGCGATTCAAATCTTAAAATTGACCGATAGCATCAAAGGACACTATTCCTTGTCTAATCAACTTGAGCGAAGTGGCACAAGCATCGGCGCAAATATTCGTGAGGCAAAATATGCGCACAGCCGTCCCGATTTTATCGCTAAATTGCAGATTGCTTTGAAAGAATGCTACGAAACAGAATACTGGATTGAAATCGCACAAAAAGCGAGCATTATCTCTGATGATGTCGCAAAAACTGTATTGCACGAT
>JAZNJO010000061.1:0-34972 GCA_045578085.1 Acutalibacteraceae bacterium
CCGCTTGGCCTCCGACTTACCACCAGCGCATCGGTCACCACGCACAGAGGGGGCATATCGATGAATACATACTCGTACTCCTTCTGCAACTGCTCCAACAGCTTCTGCATACGGGGGGAACCCAGCAGCTCGGAGGGGTTGGGGGGCGTGGGACCGGAGGGGATCAGATCCACGTTGGGTTTCACGTCCTTGCAGATGCACTCCTCCACTGTGTTGAGGCCGCCCAGAACCTTGGACAGACCGTTGCTGCGGGTCACACGGAAGTTGCGGTGCTGGGTGGGCTTACGCATATCCGCATCCACCAACACCACGCGGGCACCGGTCTGGGCCATTACGATGGCCAGATTGGCGCTGAGGGTAGACTTACCGGCGCCGGGCTCGGCGCTGGAAAACACCACCACCCGCTTCTCGGTGGTAGCCAGCGCAAATTGCAGGTTGGTACGGATCATCTTATAGGCTTCCGCCACCTGAAAGGAGGTGCGATTGGTGGCCTTTTCCGCCACGATGGGACGGGCACCGTTGTTGGACGCAGTCGCTTTTTTATCCATCGCCATCTTACTTGCCCTCCTTCGCGGTTTTTTCTTTCTTGGTCTTCTTGCTTGCCTCGGGATTCATATCGGGAACCACACCCAATACGTTCACGTTGAAGCGTTCCTTGAGCTCCTTCTCCTCCTTGATGGTGTTGTCCATCAGATACAGCAACAAGAAGAACAAATAGCTGAGCACACAACCGCCCATAAGACCCACAGCGGTATTGCGCAACAGACCGATATTCACCTTCTTGCCGTCCTGAGGAGCATCCACGGGACGAACCGAGCCCAGACCCAACATCACATTGGTCACCTTATCGGGGGCGCACTCCATCAACGCCTCACAAATCATACGAGACAGTTTGGGATCACCGGTAGTCGCGGTGATCTGCAACATAGCCGTATCGTTCACCGCCTCCATGCTCAGCGCGCCGCGAATACCGTCCGCAGACAGCTTGTAGCCGTCTTTTTTCAGCATCGAAGACACGTCGCCGATCACGTAATCGGAACGCAGAATCGTGATATATTCATTAACCATCCGCTGGGAAGCTTCCAGACCGGTGGTACTGATACCGGTGGTATTACCCGCCGTATCGGTAGATATATTCATAACGTACATAGAGCACTTGGATGCATAGGTGTCACTGACGAAAAAGAAGGTGTAGGAGGCCATCAACACCGCCAGCACCAGTCCCGCCACCAACACCACCTTGATGTGTCGAAACAGCAAACCAAGCAGCACACTAAAATTTAACTCTTGCATAATCTTGTCCTTTCTCCACGTGGCAAATAATCCATCGATGCGCGAGATGTATGCGCACAAAGTCATGATATATTATACTCTTCTTTTGCAGTTAAGTCAACATCTTTTTTATCCCCTTGCAGGGCGGTAAAATCGTTTTTCTTTTCTCCCGTTTCAGCACCGTTTTCGCACCGCATTTTTTCGTTTTACCGATGTTTTCTCTCGCCCGAACGTTGTTTTAAAGTATATATAGAATAAAAACATTTTATTGTAATTGACTATTTAAATATTATGTGGTACAATGGATGTAATTTTGGGTCGCCGTTTCGGGCGAAACGAAAATGCAAAGCGAGGTACCGCTATGACAACAGAAACAAATAATTACGAAAAGATCTGGTTATCCACCCCCACCATGCACGGGGAGGAACTGATGTATATGCAAGAGGCTTATCACACCAACTGGATGTCCACCGTAGGAGAAAACATCAATACCGTAGAATCCACGGTCAGTGAGTTGGTGGGTTGCCGTCACGGGGTGGCTCTCTCCTGTGGCACCGCCGCCCTGCATCTGGCGGTGAAGTTGGCGGGCATTCAGGAAGGGGATCGGGTGTTTTGCAGCGATATGACCTTCGCCGCCACCGTCAACCCCATCGCCTACGAAAAGGCAGTGCCGGTATTCATCGACACGGAATACGACACTTGGAATATGGATCCTGCGGCACTGGAGGCGGCATTTGCCCGCTACCCCGACACCAAGGCGGTGGTGCTGGCGGATCTGTACGGCACCCCTGCCAAGCTGGACGCCATCCGCGCCCTGTGCGACCGCTACGGCGCCCTGCTCATCGAGGATGCCGCCGAATCCCTGGGCGCCACCTACAAGGGGGATGCCTGCGGTACCTTCGGCGACTACAACGCCATCTCCTTCAACGGCAACAAGATCATCACCGGATCCTCCGGCGGTATGCTGCTCACTAACGATGCCGTCGCCGCCGATACCGCCCGCCGCTGGTCCACCCAGAGCCGTCAGCCGGCTCCCTGGTATCAACACGAGGAGCTGGGCTACAACTACCGTATGAGCAACGTCATCGCCGGCGTGGTGCGGGGTCAGCTTCCCTATCTCGGCAACCATATTGCTCGCAAGAAGGCGATTTACGAGCGCTATCGCGACGCCTTTGCTGATCTGCCGATACAGATGAATCCCTTTGACCCCATCACCATGGAGCCCAACTACTGGCTGTCCTGTATGATCATCGATCCCGCAGCCATGGCTCCACAGACGCGGGGCGACCTGACCGCCACCTATAAAAAGCAAGCGGGCAAGAGCTGCCCCACCGAGATACTGGAAGCGCTGGCGGCGGAGAACATCGAGGGACGCCCCATTTGGAAGCCCCTGCACCTGCAACCCATCTTCCGCTCTTGCGAATTCATCACCGTCGGCACCGCCGACGTGGGCGCCGACATCTTTGCGCGGGGCCTGTGTCTGCCCAGCGACATCAAGATGACCGAAGAACAGCAGCAGAGGGTCATCCGCATCGTGCGCCGCTGCTTTGACAAATAACATACGGAGTGATTACAGTGTACGCTACTTATATCAAACGCCCGCTGGACTTTACCGTGTCCGCCGTGGCTCTGCTTCTGCTCTCCCCTCTTCTGCTGGCGCTTATCGTTATCGGGGCCATCGTGCTTAAAGGCAACCCCTTCTTCTTACAGCCACGCCCCGGCAAAATGGACGCCTCCGGACGGGAGCGGATCTTCTATCTTGTGAAGCTGCGCACCATGTCCAACGCAGTGGATACAGAGGGCAACCTGCTGCCGGACGAACAGCGTCTGGGGCGCTATGGCACGTTTCTGCGCAGCACCTCGCTGGACGAGCTGCCCAGCCTGTGGAACATTCTCAAAGGGGAGCTGTCTCTGGTGGGACCCCGCCCTCAGCTGGTGCGGGATATGACCTTTATGACCCCCGAGCAGCGGCAGCGCCACACCGTACGTCCAGGTCTGACCGGCTGGGCGCAGGTCAACGGCCGCAACAACATCACCTGGGAGCAAAAGTTCCTCTACGATCTGGAATACATTAACGGCGGCATCACCTTTTGGGGGGACATCCGCATTCTGCTGACCACCGTCGGTCGAGTGTTGCACCGCAGCGACACGGTACGGGAGGGTACGGTCAGCGATATCGACTACGGCGACTGGCTGCTGGAAAAGGGAAGCGTCTCCCCCGACGAATACCAGCGCAAGCAGACCGAGGCCAAAGAACTGTTGAAGGTAGGTACGTAATGAACGAGTTGACATTTTCCGTGGCCATGTCGGTCTACAAAAACGACCGCCCCGAGCCCCTGCGCCGCGCACTGGAAAGCATCATCACCCAACAGACGGTGGTGCCGAACGAGATCTTGCTGGTGGTGGACGGCCCCATCCCACCCGAGCTGGATGCTGTCATCGACGAATTCACCGCCCTGTGCCCCACCCTGCGCCCCCTGCGTCTGGCGGAGAACGGCGGACTGGGCAACGCCCTGCGTCTGGCGGTGGAAAACGCCTCCCACCCCCTCATCGCCCGTATGGACAGCGACGATATCGCCGCGCCGGATCGGTTCAGCCAACAGTTGGATTATTTTCGGCGGGACCCCCACGTGGATATCGTGGGCGGCGACATCTCCGAGTTTGTGGGTGACGAGGATAACGTGGTGGCCTATCGTCGGGTCCCCCGCACCGATAAGGAAATCAAGGAATATCTCAAAACCCGCTGTCCCCTCAATCACGTATCCGTGATGTATAAGAAGGAGGCGGTACAGCGGGCCGGCGGCTATCTGGATCTGTTCTGGAACGAGGATTACTACCTGTGGATCCGTATGGTCGAGGCGGGAGCCGTCATGGCCAACACGGGTACGGTGCTGGTCAACGTGCGTACCGGCGCCGATATGTACAGCCGTCGCGGAGGCAAGCCCTATTTTAAGAGCGAGCTGTTCCTCCAGCGGTATATGCTTAAACGCGGGATGATCTCCCTGCCCACCTTCGGTATGAACGTGCTCAAACGATGGATCGTGCAGCGCTTGCTGCCCAACTCCCTGCGCGGCTGGGTGTTCCGTACTCTGGCCAGAAAGGATTCGTAATGGCTTTTATATCTGTCATCATCCCCTGCTACAAAGCGCAGGAGCATATCCACCGCTGTCTGGATGCGCTGGAACGGCAGACCTATCGGGACTTTGAAGTGATTCTGGTGGACGACGCTTCCCCCGACAACACCCGGGCGGTGCTGGAGGCATACCGCACCCGCTCCCCCTTGGCGATCACCGTGACGGCCAACGAGGTCAACGCCGGACCCGCCACCAGTCGCAACCGAGGCATCGCCTTGGCTACCGGCACCTACGTGGCCTTTTGCGACAGCGACGACTACTATCAGCCGGACTATCTGGAGCGCATGGTGGCTCAGTCCGATGACGGACAAGCCGATATGGTGCTGTGCAACTCCCGTAAGGTGACCGGCAATAACACCGTTGACGTTCCGCTGTTCAAGGGTACGTCCCCCACCACCGACGTGCGGCAGGTATTGGCGCTGGGTGTGGACAGTCTGTGCAGCCTGATGGTGCGCCGCGAGATTGCCGCTGCCGTACCGCTGCCGCCCCTGCGCAACGGCGAGGATATGGCGGTGGTTCCCCTGCTGATTATGCGCTGCCGCCGTTTCGGCTTTGTCGAGGAATGCATCTATAACTACGTGTGCCGCCCCGGCTCTCTTTCCCTGAGCGCCCACGACGGAGTCACGGAGTCCCTGGAGCGGTCCTTCGACTACATTCTCGAACACCGGTTGCCCGGCTTCGAACAGGAGATCGAGTTTGTCGGCATCAAGAATCTGGTGTACGGCGGTCTGCTCAACCATTTCAAAGTGCATAAGAATCCCGCCGCAGCCTGGGCCTTGCTGGATCGGTTCGAACAGCACTATCCCCGATGGTACCGCAACGAGTCCATCGGTCGTCTGCCGTTGTTTAAAAAGGTCTTTTTGTTCTTCGCGCGGGTGCGGATGTCCGCCCCCTTACGCCTTATGTGTTTTGTTCACCGTGCACTCACGGAAAAGGAGTAACCCCTTATGAAAACTGAAAACAACCACGCGTTGCTGCGCCTGTGCTGCTACGTCAGCCTAGCCATCTACTTTATGCCGGTAGTGGACTATTATTGCCCGTGGTACGTGACCATGATCCCCGCCGTGGCGGTGATCGGCATCACGCTGCTGATGGACCAGCGGATCACCTCTCTGCTGACCACCTTACTGCTGGTGACCGGATTGGCGCTTTTACTCTTTTGGTATACCAAGAGAAGAGACCCTGCGACCACGTATTTTATCAACTTTTACATCACCTTCCTACCAACGTTGTTGGCGGTTCAGTTGGGTCGCGTCATACAAGATAAGCGTTTCTTTAAGGACTACTTGTTCGTGATGACGCTGTTTATATCCATCACCTGCATCACCACGATGATTGGTCACGAGCAGTACCCCATGGCCAGCCGTGAGCTGGCTTCCGGCTCGGCCATCTACGACACGGATATCTATCTGCGAATGAACATCGGCGGCTACGATTTCATCTACAGTCTGGTGCTGCTCATCCCCTTGTTCTGGTGGATGCGCAATCGGGAGACTTCCCGTTTTCGCAAAATCGTTTACACCGTGGCCCTTGTTTTAGACGTGCTGTGCATTTATTCCAGTCAGTACACCATCGCCCTGATATGCGTGGTGGTCACCTTCCTGATGATCTGGATGCTCAAAAACCGGAAAAACGCCTCCATCGCTACGGCTATCCTTATTGTATTCCTGCTGTGCAACGGTCTGGATCTGTTGTCTCAATTGTTCCGTTGGGCCAGCCAGCACATCGGTATGGACTACGTGAGTGACCGTCTGATGCAGGTATCCCAGCTGCTGGGCGGACAAAGCATCAACACCAGCACCTCGGATAAACGCATCCTGCACTACAAGGAACAGTTGGCTACCTTTGCGCACGCGCCGTTGTTCGGCAAAAACATATTCGACTTCACTCGTTCCGCCGTATCCGGTCATACACTGATTCTGGATATAATGGGTGCGGGCGGTGTGTTTGCCACCGGTCTGCTGGTGTTGCTGTTCCGCGGCCTGTATAAGACGAGCGTGCTCATACCCGGCAAGGGATCCTGCAGTGCGGTGCGGGTGATATGGGCAACAGCGGCGGTGATCGCCGTACTCAACCCGATCACCTTCACTATGGCCGCCACCATCGCTTTCCCCTGCTGTATGTGCATCGAGCACATCGAGCATCTGGATAAAGGAGAGATATAAATTATGCGGATCTTATGGCTTACCAACGTGCCCGTCAAGAATGCGGGGCAACTGTTTTTCGGCAAGCCGGCCAATGGTATGTGGATGGATGCCGCGCTGGAAGAATATGCAAGCGACAAAGAGAACCGTCTGTTCGTGATGACCACCGGCAACACGGCACAGACCCGCTGCGCAACCGACGAGACGGCTACCTACTATCTGGTGCCGGATAAACCCGGCTATAATTACCGTTGCGGCAAGGAGAAAAACATCGTCGCTATGCGGCGGGTGCTGGAAGAGGTTCAACCCGACATCATTCAGATTTGGGGAACGGAGAATCAGGCGGCAATGGACCTGCTGACCGCCAACGAGGATCGAGCGCCCGTGGTGGTGTATATTCAAGGCGTGATCGCTTCCCTGTCCCGCTATTTTCAGGCGGGCATCCCTACAAAAGATATTCTGCTGAACTACACTCTCAGCGACCTGCTGTTCGGCACCGGCATCCGACAGCAGATCCATCGCTATCAAAAGCAGGCATTACAGGAGCGACAGGTGCTTGCACGGGTCAACAACGTCATCGGTGAAAATCTGTGGAGCCGCGCCTACTACCGCTCCATCGTTCCGGACGTTCAGTTTCACGCCTGCCCTCTGCATCTGAGTCGTTGCTTTGCCCACCGTCGCTGGGAGCTGTCTGCCGCCACTCCGTACAGCATCATGTGCAACTCCTCCAACTACTCCATCAAGGGTCTGCATATGCTGTTGCGCGCCCTACACCTCGTTAAGCAGACCTACCCGCAGGTGAAGCTGTATTTACCCGGCAATCATCCCGCCGGCCGCCGCGACGTAAAGTCGGCGCTGCTCATCTCCGGCTATTGCCGCTACATCAAGAAACTCATCAAGAAACTGGGGCTGGAAGAGAACGTGGTGTTCCTGCCCTTCCTGACTCAGGAGCAGATGGCACGGCAGATGGAGCAAGCCCACGTGTTTGTGGTGTCCTCCGCCATCGAGAACCATTCCAGCTCGCTGAAAGAGGCTATGCTGCTGGGCGTGCCCTCCATCGGCACCTACGTGGGCGGCGTATCCGAATACCTGCGACACGGAGAGAACGGCTTTTTGTACCGCTTTGAGGAGCCGGAGGTGCTGGCGGATCTGATCGACCGAATCTTCCGGTCGCCCGAGCTGGCACAGCGGCTGTCCCGCAACGGCAGAGCGGATATGCAGGCCCTGCACGTTGACAAGGATCTCCACAGCCGTACGCTGGAGATCTACCAAACCATTCTTGAGGAGAACTGACGTGAAGATAGGTATAACCGGTGACCGCGGCGACCTGTGCCTGCGGCTGATCCGTCATTTGGAAGAAAGCTTTGGCCCGGTGGATAAAATATCTCTGTTTGGAGATGAGTGGAAGCAAAAGAACTTCGACTACGACGTGCTGGTGCACATCGCCGGCGTCATCCCCAAGCCAGGGGTCACCCGGGAGCAATACTATCAGGTAAACGGCGAATTATCCCGTCAGGTGGCAGAGAAGGCCTGCGCCGACGGCACCCGCCACGTGGTGGTGTTCAGCACCATGGCGGTGTACGGTATGGCCCCCTCTATGAAAAGAGACGGCGGCATCGTGTGCGCCGATACTCCCTGCCGTCCCGACAGCGATTACGGCGCCAGTAAGTTGCAGGGCGAAGAGGCCTTCCGCGCCTTGGAGAGCGACCGCTTCCGCGTCAGTTATCTGCGGATCCCCAGCGTCTATTACGAGGGCAACACTCTGTTTATGGACGTGGCGCGGGAGATGTACCATCGCTTCCCCCTGTTTTACCCTCGCTTGGGCGAGAGGCTGGGGCGGGCCGCCATGCACGCCGACAGCGTATGCCGCTGTGTGGTGCACATCATCCGTGAGCAGCTCTGTGGCATCGTATGTCCCCAGGAAGCGCCGGTGCTGTCCCTCTACGACTATATGACCCTCCTCAATGAGCATCAGGGAAAGCCCAAACGCCCCTCCCGTCTGTTGGGTGCGGCGGTGCGGCTGTTGATGCTGGTCAAGCCGGAGTGGAAACTGATATTCGGTCAGATCCGCTATGCGGAGTCACTGGCTGCCGCCACGGCGCAGGCCACAGACGGCGCGGATCCGCGGGCGCTGTTTTCCGCCTGTCTGGATCTCATTGATACACATTGCTAGGATTTGAGGGACGAACCGATTATGAATAAAACAACCGTTAACAAAAAGGCGATCTCCCCGTATTTGAGCAACAAGATCACCCACCTGATGTTTTGGATGTCGGTGCTGGTGGTGTATATTCACACCTATGATGCGCAATATACGGACTCTTCCTTTTTTGCCGCCAACGTATTGCAGGATCTTTTTTCTCAGGGCTTCTGCCGTGTGGCAGTGCCCGTGTTCTTTATGATGTCCGGCTATCTGCATTTCACCGGAAGCGACGTAACCGAAAAAACGCTGCTGCGTGCCTTCGGCGGCAAGGTGCGGAAGCTCATTGTTCCTTACCTGATATGGAACACCCTGTATCTGGTCTACAACGTTGCCTGTATGGTATTGCTGGGCAACGCCAAGAACGCGCTGCGTATCGGTTATATCCTTAAAAGCGTCTTTCTGTACGAAGCCAACCCCGCCTTCTGGTACGTTTGTCAGCTGATCCTGCTGTTTGCCGTATCCCCGCTTCTGTTGAAACTATATCGGCACAAGACGGTTGCCGTCGCCTCACTGGCAGTATTTTTCATCGTCTATCTGTTCATTAACCGATACGAGAAGCTGTTTTTGTTCCCCGGCCTATTCTTCTTCTCTCTGGGCGGGGTGAGCGCCATCCACGCCCCTCAGGCAGCGGACCGGACGACCTGATCCCGAAAAACGCAGACCGCAGTAGCCATAACCGCCGTGACGGCACTGGTGTTGCTGATGGTCTGGCGCTGGTCGCTGATGGATATTACTCAAAACGTTTCCCTCCTCAGAGGAACGATCCCCTTCAAACTGTTTGAATGCCTGATTGCCGTAGCCTTTTGGTACGCCACGGACAGCATCCGCATCGGAGACCGTCCCGTCCGCTCTTGGGAAAAGGCTTCCTTTTTCGTTTACGCGACCCACTGGTTGGCCCTCTCCGTAGCAAACATCATCATCGGCCACACCATCCCCGTCACGCCCACCTCGAGGATACTCATCTACTCACTGCTTCCCCTTGTAACGGTGAGCATCCTCCTGCTGATAGCCCACGCGGTCAAGAAATGGGCACCCGCTCCCTACCGATGGGCCACCGGCGGCCGCTAAATCACCGCAATGAAAACAACGGTGGCAGAGGATGCTCTGTCGCAAGATAGGAGATTACTATGAAAGGAACGCTGACGCTCCGCGCGGATTACTTACTTCAATATGCTGTTGGACAGGTACGTAAGTACTGTAAGGTCAAAGAAAGAAAAATCCTGCATGGCAAAACCGTGATGAACAATCAAGAAACCGCCGCGCACATTCGAGCCCTGATCCAAAAGGGTGAACCCGCTATGGTGTGCCGCTTCGGCAGTGTGGAAGCGGGGGCGGTGGACGCGCATCTGCGCCGTCGGTTGGGCCTGCAAAAAAAATACACACCGGAGATCAGCCGTGCCATGTGCAACAACGCCGGCTTCTTTGCTCCGGAAGGCACTATGGAGCCGATGCTGGACCGCTTCGGAGAAGAAATGCTTGCAGCCTGCGGTCACATCGACCTGATCGGTGTGTGGAACTCCTGCGAGCCTTACATTCTGAAACATTACGCCCCTGCGCAGGCCGCCTTCTGCCGCTTGGGCGGCCTGTCCCCTAAGAGCGCCTATCCCGATCAGTGGCCGGCGGCGCTGGCGGGGAAAAAGGTGCTGGTGGTGCATCCCTTCGACGTATCCATCCGCCGCCAATACGAAAGAAAAGACCTGGTGTTCCCCAATGGTTTCCTGCCGGACTTCCAACTGCACACGGTCAAGGCGGTGCAGACCGCCGCCGGAGAAGTAGATCCCCGGTTCGAGACCTGGTTTGACGCCTTGGATTATATGAAGGCCGAGATGGACAAGATCGACTATGACGTAGCCATCATCGGTTGCGGTGCTTACGGCTTTCTGCTGGCACAGCACGCCAAACTACGGGGAAAGATCGGCATTCATGTCGGCGGCAGCACGCAAATGCTCTTTGGCATTATGGGTAAGCGGTGGGAAAACACCAAAAAGCACGCCGTCAACGAATACTGGGTACACCCTTTGGAGGAGGAGACACCCAAAAAATCCAGCGCCGTGGAAGGCGGCTGCTATTGGTAAATCATACGGAATTATGACGGGAGGTACGGCGGAGTGAAGATCACGTTTATTTCTAATTTTCATAATCACCATCAGATGCCGCTGTGCGATGCCCTGGTGGCGATCCCTCAGGTGGATTTCACCTTTATCGCCACCCAAAAGGTGCCGCAGGAGCGCATCGCCTTTGGCTACAAACACGAGTTTGATCAGCTCCCCTACTATCGGGAGGCCATCGAGCCCGCAGATGCGGCGGCAGCGGAACAGCTGTGCTACGACAGCGACGTGGTGATCATCGGTTCTGCGCCCATTTGCTTCGTAAAGCGGCGACTGCGGGCAAAGAAACTCACGTTCAGCTATAACGAGCGATGGTTCAAGACCGGCTTTTGGCGACACCCCGGTGACGTCTATCGGATGCTGCGGGATTTCACCCGCTTCAACAACCGCCGGTTTTATCAGCTGTGTGCCAGCGCCTATACTGCGCCGGACAGCCGCCGGGTGGGCGCCTTCCCGCGGCGAAAGCTCCGCTGGGGATATTTCCCCGAGATCAAGGAGCACGATATGGCCGCCTTAATGGATAAAAAGCAACCCGCCTCCCTGCTGTGGGTGGCCCGCTATCTGGACTGGAAACACCCCGAAAAGGCGGTGGAGGTGGCCCGTCGGCTGAAGGAGGAGGGCTTGGATTTCCGTCTGACCATGATCGGCAACGGCGAGATGGAAGCCTCTGTGGGAGAGCTGATCCGCCGCTACGGTTTAGAGAACTGCGTGCATCAGGCCGGTTCTATGTCTCCCGAAGAGGTGCGCGAGCATATGGAAGCCGCTCAGGTGTTCCTGTTCACCTCGGATTTCACCGAAGGGTGGGGCGCTGTACTTAATGAAGCGATGAACAGCGGCTGTGCGGTGGTGGCCAGCCACGCCATCGGTTCGGTGCCTTACCTGATCGAGCAGGGTGAAAACGGCTTTATCTACCAAAACGACGATTTCGAGCAACTCTACGACTATGCCCGACGGCTGCTGACCGACCCTGCGCTATCTCGGCGGCTGGGAACCGCCGCCTATAACACGGTAAGGCAGTGCTGGAACGGCACCACCGCCGCACAGCGGCTGTACGCATTCAGCCGCGCTGTCTTGGAGGGCACTCCCCTGCCCCGCTACCCCTACGGACCTATGTCCTCTGATAAGAAAAGGTGACTATATGAGTAACGAAACAAAAAACATACGCGTCGGCATCGTACTGTCCTACGCCAACCAATTTCTGAGCATTGCCATCTCTCTGTTCTACGTGCCGCTGATGCTGTCTTCCTTGGGACAAAAGCAGTACGGCCTGTATACCTTGGCGCAGTCGTTGGTCTCTTATCTGACGCTGACGGACATCGGCATCGGCACCACGGCGGTGCGGTACAACGCCAAATACATCGCCAGCGGCGAGAAAGACCTGCAAAGCCGTATCAACGGTATGTTTATGACTATATATTCGGGCATTGCGCTCGTCTGCTGTTTACTGGGTGCAATTCTATACAATTTCATCGACAAGATCTACACCACCGGCTATACGGCAGAGGATGTTCAGCTCATCCGCACTCTGTTTATCATCGCACTGGTGAATCTGGTCATCACCTTTGTGTTCAAGATCTACAATTCCATCATCACCGCTTACGAGAAATACATTTTTTCCCGTGTGCTGTTGCTGATCCAGACCGTCATCAATCCCATTTGCCTTCTGGTCGTTCTGAGGATGGGCAAGGGGGCCATCGGCCTGCTGTTGGTCACCACCCTGCTGAATTTGGTGTCTTGTCTCGTACAGTTTTTATTCTGCAAGCTGCACCTGAAGGTAAGGTTTTCTTTTCGGGGATTTGAAAAGAAGTTCTTTATGACCATCTTTTCTTTCACGCTGTTTATCTTCCTAAACACGCTGGCTACCCAGCTGTTCACCATCTCGGATAAGATGATCATCGGCATCGCCATCACCGCCGAAGCGGTGGCGGTCTTCGCCATCGTACAGCAGTTGGAAAACTACTATTACTCCTTCTCCAACATCGTCACGGGCGTATATATGCCCCGCCTGACCAAAATGGTCACCTCCCACAACGACGGGGAGGAGATGCAACGGCTGTTCCTGCGCATCGGGCGCATCCAGATCTGCCTTTCCGTATTCCTGTTCGGCGGCATCGCCGCCTGCGGCAAGCAGTTCATCGACCTGTGGCTGGGCGCTGAATACCAGCAGGTGTATCTGCTGCTTTTGATCGTGCTGTTCCCTCAGGTATACGGTGCAGCTCAATCCCTGTTCACCCCTCTGATGCAAGCGATGAACCTGCACAAGACCCGCGCCCTGATCGGTATCGGGGCGGCGGTGGTCAAGGTGGTGGTCACCGTCCTGTTCGTCCGTTTCTGGGGCTTGCTGGGCTGTGCAGCAGCCTATACGCTAATGTACACGCTCCGTATGGTGGCGTACAGTATCTACTACAACCTGAAGATCGGCTTCGATGTATGGGCCTACTGGCGTCGGATCATCGCCACCTCCTTGCCCCTTATGCTGCTTGCCGCCCTGCCGGCGGTGCCGCTGCATTTTGTACCTATGAATAACTATCTGTACGTGCTGCTGTGGGCAGCCGCCTATGCCATCGTCTTTTTCTTCGGTTGCTGGCTGTTGGTCTTCAATCCGTCGGAGAAGGACGAGGTCCGGCAGTTGCTGAGCCGATTTATCAAAGTGAGGAGATAAAGATATGGATTACGCGGTTTTAATGATGAGCGATGACGGCTACTCCTTTTTGTGGGAGCAGCATCTGGATATTTTCTTCCGTGCTTGGCCGGCGTTTGATAAGTCCTTTTATATTTGCTCGCGTACCAAGGCATACGACGGCAAGCACGCGAATCGGGTGAAGCCGTTGCCCGTAGGAGCGGAGCCCTCCTGGTCCAAGCGGCTGCTGCTGGCGCTGGACGCCATTCCGCAGGATTACGTGCTGCTAACGCTGGATGACTTCTATCTAGAAGAGGCGGTCAAAACCAACTACGTGGACGAGGCGCTGTCCTTTATCACCGACCACGAGGACGTGGCGGTGATGTACTTCGCCCCCACCAAAACCAGAAAGCAAGGAACCGAGAACTTCCGCTGTATGGATCACACCGAGCCGTATCTGCTCAACGCCCAGATGGCCCTGTGGAACAAAAAGGCATTACGGTCGCTGGTCCGCGCCCACGAAACACCGTGGGAATTTGAATGCTACGGCTCCCGTCGCGCCGCCGGCTCCCCCTATCGCTTCTACACCTGGAACGGCGACGGCGAAACGGTATTTAAATACGACTGGGGCAAGCTGGTACGCCTGCATATGTGGGACCGCAAGCAGGTGGAAAAGATCGAAGCCTGCTGGGGTATCACTTTGGATCTGGGCGGTGTACCCCTTTACGACACCTACGATCCCCCCAAGACCAAAAACCCATTGCGGCTGGCCAGAAAGGTGCTGCGGCGCATCACCCAGACGGCCTTCCACAGCCGTTGGAAAGAGCCTGTGAGCAAGTAAGTTGTCACATAAAGGAGAAAAGGATGAAGGAATCGGTTACCCTGCACGAGTTGCAGGAGATCTATCTGGATATGTTACAGCAGTTCCACGATTACTGTGTCCATGAGGGATTAACCTACTATCTGGTGGGCGGCACCCTGCTGGGCGCCGTGCGGGAAAAGGGCTTTATCCCTTGGGACGACGATGTGGACGTGGCGATGCCCCGACCGGATTACGAGCGGCTGATACAGCAATACGACGGCCCGCTACAGCTGAAAAGCCATCACCGTGATAAGGACTACGGCTTCCCTTATGCCAAACTCTTTCACCATCAGATCCCGATCGTCCACATCAAGGACGATCGCTTTCACATGGACGATACGGTGTTTCTGAAAATGGACGTCTACCCCATTGACGGGGTGGGCAACGATCCCCAAAAAGCCGCGCGGCACGTAGAGACCATCAGCCGCTGTAAGCACTGGCTGTTCTTAAACCAATCCACCGGCCGTAGCCAAAACCCCGTCAAGAATCTGCTGCTGACGCTGCTGCGCCGTATCCCCGGCGGAAAACTGACCGCCTTCATCGACCGCCGTATGCAACGCTACACCTATGAAGACAGCACTCTGGTCACCCGCTGGCGGGAGGGCACCGGCAACAAGAATATCGTTGCCCGTCCGGTGTTCGGGAAGCCTGTGCTGTTGCCCTTTGAGGACCGTTGCTTCTTCGCCCCCTGCGACTATCACACCTACCTGACCGGTGTGTATGGAGAGTATATGGTGGAGAAGCGGGAGAATGCGGGACTTCGGCACAACGTGAACATCAGCACACAAACGCAGGAACTGGCTGAAAAGCTTAAGAATCAATAAGTGGAGAACATTCATTATGGTTGGTATACTAACGTTTCATAAAGCCATCAACTACGGCGCGGTGTTGCAGGCCCACGCTCTGCGCACGGCTGTGGAGAGTCTGGGCGAGCCTTGCTCCGTCATCCACTACGCAGGGGCGAAGATGGAGAAGGAATCCCGCGCCCTGTATTTCCCTCACCACACCTCTGTGGTGGATCGGCTGCTGTACGGCTACCGTCTGCCCATGCGAGCCGCCACAGTGAGAAAGTTTAATCGCTTTCTGAAAGAGCACCTGCACCTTTCTCACACCAAGGTGATCGGAGAATCCCAGTTCGACGGCCTATCCGACGACTATCACGCGCTGATCACCGGCAGCGATCAGGTGTTCAATTACACGGGCACCGGCGAGGACTTCCATTACTACTTAGAGTTTGCCCGTCAGGGTGTAAAGCGCATCGCCTATGCACCCAGTTTCGGGTTAACGGAGATCGACGAGGCACATCGCGAGCGGGTCAAGGCGGCTTTGGAGCGCTTTGACGCCCTGTCCGTGCGAGAGGAGACGGGCGCCAATCTGGTAGAGGATCTGCTGGGACAGCGTCCCGTGCAGGTGTGCGATCCCACCTTTTTGCTGAAAAAGGAACAGTGGGAACAGCTGTGCATCTCCCCCAAGCGTAAAAAGCCCTACGTGCTGGTCTATTCCTTCGGCTCGCGGCATCTGGAAAAGGTGGCACGGGAGCTGGCGGCGTCCATCGGCGCCCAGGTGGTGAATATCAACCGCAGTCTGCCCCTGTGCTTCGACGGCAAGGGGATCCGAAACGCTTACGCCCCCGGTCCCCGAGAGTTTTTGGGTCTGATTCGGGAGGCCGAGATGGTGGTGACCAACTCCTTCCACGGTATGGCCTTGTCCATCCTGCTGGAAAAGGAGTTCTATACCTTTACCAATCATTACGCCAACTCCGCCGCCACCAACAACCGATTCGACACCTTAGCCAAGCGGCTGGGTTTGACCGATCGGCTCTACCGCTCGGATGCCTCCGTGGAGCGACACCCCGTTGACTACCAAGCCGTTTCCGAAGCCGTCCGCATGTGGCGGCAGGAGGGCTATGACTTCCTGACGCAAGCGTTGCAGGATGAACACTGAGAGAAGAGGGATAAATGTGAAACCCCGGTTGGATCGGGACTTGTGCACCGCCTGCCACGCCTGTGTCAGCGTGTGTCCCACACAAGCCATTTCTATGAGCGAAGACGATCTGGGCTTTTTGCGCCCGCAGATTGACGAGACCGCCTGCGTGGAATGCGGTCGGTGCGAAAAAACCTGCGACAAGGTGAAAGCACTCCCCCCCTGCCCCCAACAGACCGTCTATGCCGCCCGCCATCGGTCGATAGACGTGGTAAAAAGCAGCGCCTCCGGCGGTGTTTTCACCGCCCTGTCGGATAGCGTGCTGGCGGAAGGCGGCGCCGTGGTGGGCGCCCGCTACAATGAGCATATGACGGTGGCTCACACCGTCGCCAATACCCCCGAGGAACGGGACGCCCTGCGGGGCTCGAAATACACCTATTCCCTGTGCGATCGACAGATCTTCGTGCAGGTGCGGCAGTTGCTGGATGAGGGACAAACGGTGCTGTTCAGCGGCACCCCCTGTCAGGTGGCGGCGCTCCACGTCTTTCTCGGCAAAGCGTACGAGCGGCTGCTGACGGTGGATATTCTGTGCCACGGCATTGCCGCGCCGGTGCTGTATCGGGATTACGTGGCCGCACTGGAACAAAAAGGGGATGTGGCCTACATTGACTTCCGCTATACGCCGGACGGCAACTGGCACGACCCCAAGACCTGCGTCACCTATCAAAACGGTGCCCACCGCAATGGGGAAGCGGAAAATGCCTATTTCCGTATGTTTGTACGCAATTACTGCTTGCGGGAGAGCTGTTATCAGTGCCACTATGCCAGTTTTGATCGAGTATCGGATATCACGCTGGGTGATTTCTGGGGCATCGAGAACAGTCGCCCCGAACTGGATGCGCCCCACGGTGTTTCCGTGGTGACGGTGAACACCCCCAAGGGAGCGGCCCGATTTGAACAGATCCGCGGCGACCTGCATGCGGAGCCTTGCGATCCCTCAGCCTGTTCCCACGACCAGTTAAACGGCTTAAAGCCCGGCGGAAGAAACGCCGCCTTTGTAGAGGATTATCGCCAACACGGCTACGATTATGTGCGCCGAAAATACGTAACCACTCCCCTATCCATCCGTCTGCGGGAAAAGTTGTACCGCAGTAAGTGGATCCGTGCCCTGCGCGATAATATAATGAGGTAATAATAGACATCGGAAGGTAAACCGACTATGAATATACTCTTTCTGTCCGCCACCTGTGCGCGGACCGACTACGACGCCATCTGTCAAAAACGAAAATATCCCCTGCTGGACTCCTCACAGAAGTTCTTTGAGATGTTCCTGCACGGTTTACAAGAGCAGCCGCAGGTGACGGTGGACTGCATCACGGTGCGGCCCCTGTCCCACGGCACCTACCCGGGACTGGTGATCCCCGCCGCCCACACCACAGAGGGCAACCTGCGGTATCACTACGTGCCCATTGTCAATCTGCCGGTGGTCAAGACGGTGTGCGCCGCCCTGTCGGTGCGGCGGTACCTGAAACGCCTGCTGCGGCAATACCGCGGGCAGGACACCCACATCCTCTGCGACCCCCTGCTGCTGGACGGACTGCTGCCGGCGGTGGCGCTGGGCAGGCGATACGGCGTTCCTGTGACGGGATTCCTGACGGATATGCCGGACTACGCGGACGCCTTTGACCGACACGGCGGTATCAAGAGCCGCCTGTACCACCAATACAATCGGCTGATTCTCCGCCGTATGGAGCGGCTGGACGGACACATCGTGCTCACCGAGGCCATGGCCTGCGTAGCCAAGGATAAGCCGTGGATGCTGCTGGACTGCATTGCGGACGAGACCATGTTGGAGGGCATACAGCCCCTCCCCGCCGAGGACCCCCGCCCGCAGGTGCTGTATGCCGGCAAGCTGCATCGGGAGTTTGGGTTGGATCTGCTGGAACAGGCCATCCCCTTGGTGCAACGGGATTGCATCTTCCACATCTACGGCGATGGGAACCACGCAGAGAGGCTACGGACACTGGCGACCAAGGACTTGCGGGTACGACTCCACGGCATCGTCCCCCTACACACGGTGCTGGCGGCGGAGCTGGGCGCAGACCTGCTCATCAACCCCCGCACCGGCGCCGGCGAATTCACTAAGTATTCCTTCCCCTCCAAGACGGCGGAATATATGCTGGCAGGGGTACCGGTGGTGATGTTCCACCTCCCGGGCATCGCCAAGGAATACGCCGACTATATCCCCTTCGCCCCCGAGGAGACACCCGCCGCCTTCGCCGCCGCTATCGACGAGATGCTGGCCCTGTCCGCAGAAGAGCGACAGGCTATGGGACAGCGAGCCAAGGATTACATACGAGCCAATAAAAACTGCAACAGGCAAGCCGCTCGCGTGATTGCCTTCCTGCACGACTATCGGAAAAGAGGTTAACAGACGGTATGAAACATTTGGTACTTATCTCAAAGGATGCCCTGCGTAAGGAGGCGTTGCCCACCTACGGCAACACCTATTGGAAAACCCCCAACATTGACGAGCTGGCTGCCAAGGGCACGGTCTTCCACCGCCATTATGCCGCCGGCTCCAGCACGGCTATGGCCATCACCGCCATGGCGTTGGGACGCTATTGCTACGAGACCGACCGCCGCCTCTACGACGGCAGCGAAAGCAACGAAAACGGAAACACCATCTTCGACCGTCTGTACGATATGGGCTACGACGTGCACATCGCCTGGGACAGCTCCTACACGGCCTTTGCCAAGAGCCACTTCCGCTGTGAGGGCGCCCATACCACCGTACACAGCTTTGATCGCATCATCCCGCAGCACGCCCCCCACGTAGAGGGCACCTTTGACGATCTGACCTTCCTGCCGGAGGAGACCGAGCGGGGTCTGGAGGAGGTGCAGGCGCTGTTCGACACCCTCTCTGCAAAAGAAAAGCCCCAGTTCCTGTGGCTGCATCTGCCTCACGTATTCCGCGGTCGCAACGCCTACGACTCGGACATCGACGTGTTCGATCGGGTGATCGGTATGGCCCGTCAGGCCTTTGGCGACGACAGCCTGTATATCTCCGCCGACCACGGCCAGATGAACGGACACAAGGGCAAGTTCGGCTACGGCTTCGACGTGGAGGAGAACAACATCTGCATCCCCCTCATCACCCCCAAGTTCCAAGGGATGGATCGGGTGGACTTCCCCACCACGGCGGTGCAGATGATGGAGCTGTTCGGGCTGGATCCCTTCACGCGGCAGGAGCGGGTCATCAGCGAGACCGCCTATTACGTACAGCCCACCCGCAAGGTGGCTATCCTGCGGGAGCAATTCAAGCTCACCTACGACAAGCGCAAGCGCCGCTTCGGTCTGTACGACCTGCGCTACGATCCTAAGGAGGAGCACAACCTGTTCTATCCTGAGTTTTACGACACCGACCGCCGTTGCTGGTTCTCCCTGAATCAGCGGTTCTTCTATCCCGACTGGGAGGCAGCTGAAAAAGCAAAAGAGATCCTGTTGGAGGACTTTTATTCCTTCTGGAAAAAGGGAACCCTTATAGAGGAGCTGTATCAATGGCTGCTCCACAACGCTAAATTGCTCTACACCCGCTTACAGCAGAAAAAAGCCCGCGGTAAGATCATCAATATCGGAAAGTGAGGAAACGGTATGAAGCGTGTAATCACCTACGGCACCTTTGATATGCTCCACTACGGGCACGTCAATCTGCTGCGCCGCGCCAAAGAGTTGGGCGACTATCTGGTGGTGGCCATCTCCACCGACGAGTTCAACTGGAACGAGAAGCAGAAGAAGTGCTATTTCACCTACGAACAGCGCAAGCAGATGGTGGAGGCCATCCGCTACGTGGACGAGGTCATCCCCGAGACCAACTGGGACCAAAAGCGCAGCGACGTCCACGACCATAACATCGACATCTTCGTCATGGGGGACGACTGGGAAGGCAAGTTTGACTTCCTGCGAGAAGAGGGCGTAGAGGTGGTGTATCTCCCCCGCACCCCCGATATCAGCACCACCCAAATCAAAAACGACTTAAAATAAACAGAAAGGCGATGTTTTTCTATGTCTCTATTCAAAGGTAAAACCTTAATGATCACGGGCGGCACCGGCTCCTTCGGTAATGCGGTACTGAACCGCTTTTTGCAGACCGACATCGGCGAGATCCGCATCTTCTCCCGGGATGAGAAGAAGCAAGACGATATGCGCCACGAGTTTCAGGCGAAGATGCCCGAGGTGGCGGAGAAGATCAAATTCTATATCGGTGACGTGCGGGATCTGGGCAGCGTGAAGAACGCCATGCACGGGGTGGACTATATCTTCCATGCGGCGGGCCTCAAGCAGGTGCCCAGCTGCGAGTTCTTCCCCCTGGAGGCGGTCAAGACCAACGTCATCGGCACCGACAACGTGCTCACCGCCGCCATCGAGGCGGGGGTATCCAACATCGTGTGCCTGTCCACCGACAAGGCGGCCTATCCCGTCAACGCCATGGGCACCTCCAAGGCGATGATGGAGAAGGTGATCGTGGCCAAGTCCCGCACCGTCTCCCCCGACAAGACCAAGATCTGCTGCACCCGCTACGGCAACGTGATGTGCTCCCGCGGCAGTGTGATCCCCCTGTGGATCGACCAGATCAAGGCAGGGGCCCCCATCACCATCACCGAGCCCTCTATGACCCGTTTCATTATGAGTCTGGAGGAGGCGGTGGATCTGGTGCTGTTTGCCTTTGAGAACGGACACAGCGGCGACATTCTGGTCCAGAAGGCCCCCGCCTGCACCATCGAGGTGCTGGCGCAGGCGGTGACCGGGCTGTTCGCCCCCGGTCACGAGATCAAGGTCATCGGCATCCGCCACGGCGAAAAGATGTACGAGACCCTGCTCACCAACGAGGAGTGCGCCGGCGCCATCGATCTGGGAGACTTTTTCCGGGTGCCCTGCGACAATCGCGGCCTCAACTACGACAAGTACTTTAAGGACGGCGACGTAAAGCGCAACCCCTTGACAGAGTTCAATTCCCACAACACCGACCTGCTCAACGTGGAACAGGTCAAGGCGAAGCTGCTGTCCCTCTCCTATATCCGTGAGGAGCTGGACAAGCAAGGCATCGCCTATTGAGGTATCTTATGAACATACTCATCACCGGCGCCCGCGGCTTTGTGGGGCGCAACCTGACCGAGAGCCTTGCATCCATACGGGACGGCAAGGACCGCACCCGCCCCAACCTGACGATTAACCGCCTGTATCTTTACGATCTGGACACCCCTGTCTCGGTGCTGGAAGAGGGGTGCGCTGCGGCGGACTTTGTGTTTCATCTGGCGGGGGTCAACCGCCCCCAACACCCCGAGGAGTTTATGCAGGGCAACGACGGATTCACCGCCACCCTGCTGGACACCCTGCGCCGTCACGGCAACACCTGCCCCGTGATGCTCTCCTCCTCCATTCAGGCTACCTGCATCGGTCGCTACGACAGCGACTACGGACGGAGCAAACAGGCGGGAGAGGAGCGGCTTTTCGCCTACGGCGAGGAGACGGGCGCTCCCGTGCTGGTGTACCGTTTCCCCAACCTGTTCGGCAAGTGGTGCCGCCCCAACTATAACTCCGCGGTGGCCACCTTCTGCCACAACATCGCCCACGACCTGCCCATCACGGTCAGCGACCCGTCGGTGCGGCTGGAACTGCTGTACATCGACGATCTGGTGACCGAGATGCTGGATGCCTTGGAGGGACACCCCCATCGCTGCACCTTCGACGGAGTGGATACGGTGCTCACCGAGGAGGGACGCTTCTGCGCCGCCCCCGTCACCCATAAGGTGACGCTGGGGGAGATTGTGGCACTGCTGGAAGCCTTCAAGGCCCAGCCCGCCACCTTGCAGATGCCCCGTATCCCCGCCGACTCCTTTGCCAAAAAGCTGTATTCCACCTATCTGAGCTATCTGCCCACCGAGTCCGTCTGCTTTGACCTGAAAATGAACGTGGACTCCCGCGGCTCCTTCACCGAGCTACTGAAAACCGCCGACTGCGGTCAGTTCTCGGTGAACGTCTCCGCGCCCGGCATCACCAAGGGGCAGCACTGGCACCACACTAAGTGGGAATTCTTCATCGTGGTGGCGGGACACGCCCTCATTCAGCAGCGGGGGATCGGCACCGATGAGGTGCTGAACTTTGAGGTGTCGGGGGACAAGATCCAGGCGGTGCATATGCTCCCCGGCTACACCCACAACATCATCAACCTCTCGGACACCGACAATCTGGTGACCCTGATGTGGGCCAACGAAGCCTTCGACCCCAACCACCCGGACACATTCTTTGAAAAAGTGGAGGAATAAGATATGGCATCCTTCAAGCAAAACGGAAAACTGAAACTGCTGATCATCGTGGGCACCCGCCCCGAGATCATCCGTCTGGCGGCGGTGATCAACAAGTGCCGCACCTATTTTGACACCATCCTCGCCCACACGGGACAGAACTACGACTACAACCTCAACGGCGTGTTCTTCAAGGATCTGGGTCTGGCGGACCCGGACGTGTATCTGGAAGCGGTGGGCGCCGATCTGGGTGAGACTATGGGCAACATCATCGCCAAGAGCTATCAGCTGATGGTAGAGGTGAAGCCGGATGCGGTGCTGGTGCTGGGGGATACCAATTCCTGCCTGTCGGTCATCGGCGCCAAGCGGCTGCACATCCCCATCTTTCATATGGAGGCGGGCAACCGTTGCAAGGATGAATGTCTGCCCGAGGAGACCAACCGCCGCATCGTGGACATCATCTCGGACGTGAATCTGTGCTATTCCGAGCACGCCCGCCGCTATCTGGCGGACTGCGGTCTGCCCAAGGAGCGCACCTACGTGACCGGCTCCCCCATGGCGGAGGTGCTGCATCAGAACCTGCCTCAGATCGAGGCGTCGGACATCCATCAGCGGCTGGGCCTTACCAAGGGCAAGTACATCCTGCTCTCCGCCCATCGGGAGGAGAACATCGACACCGAAAAGAATTTCACCTCCCTGTTTACCGCCATCAACAAGATGGCCGAGCAATACGATATGCCCATCCTCTATTCCTGCCATCCCCGCTCCCGCAATCGGCTGGAGAGCAGCGGCTTTGTGCTGGACGGACGGGTCATCCGCCACGAGCCCTTGGGCTTCCACGACTACAACTGCTTGCAGATGAACGCCTTCTGCGTGGTGTCCGACAGCGGCACCCTGCCGGAGGAGAGCAGCTTCTTCACCTCCATCGGTCGCCCCTTCCCCGCGGTGTGCATCCGCACCTCCACCGAGCGCCCCGAGGCGCTGGACAAGGGTTGCTTCGTACTGGCGGGCATTGACGAGAAGAGCCTGCTGCAAGCGGTGGATACCGCCGTGGCGATGCACGCGGACGGCTGCCACGGCATTCCCGTGCCGGACTACGTGGAGGAAAACGTCTCCACCAAGGTGGTGGGACTGATCCAGTCCTACACCCGTGTGGTGGACAAGCTGGTGTGGCGCAAGGACTGATTGCGTCCCAAGTATTACCAAAGGAGGTGCCTCTATGGAGACCGAATCCCCCTTTATCCCACTGGCTCGGTGCGCCCTGACGGGGGCACCCGCCCCCGAGATGGCTGTGGACCCTGCCGCCGAGCCTACCCTATATAAGCTGGCACAGCGCCACGATCTGGCGCATCTGGTGGGGTACGCCCTGCAGCAGCAGGCCATCCCCCACAACCAACGATGGGACACGGCGCAGATCCGGGCTATGTTTCGCTACGAACAGCTCCACTATGAATACAATCGTATCCGCGCACGGCTGGAACAGGCCGCCATCCCCTTTATACCGCTGAAAGGCTCCGTGCTGCGAGATCTGTATCCCCAACCCTGGATGCGCACCAGCTGCGACATTGACGTGCTGGTGCCGCCCCAACGGCTGGACGAGGCCGTGGCGGCACTTACCGCCGACGGCTGGACCGTCCGCGGTGACAAGAATTATCACGACATCTCCCTCTTTTCCGCGGGCGGCGTCCATCTGGAACTGCACTTTTCCCTGCGGGAAAATCGGGAGCATCTGGATCGGGTACTGGACGCGGTGTGGGAGCACTGCGCCCCCCTTGTCCAAGGACAGTACGAGCATCGGATGTCCGATACCTTCCTGATGTTCCATCTGCTGGCCCATATGGCCTATCATTTCAGTGAGGGCGGCTGCGGGGTGCGCAGTTTTATGGATATTTATCTGTTGAAGCGGCACGCCGCCTACGACCCCGACGCACTGGAAGAATTGTGCCGTCAGGCACACATCGCCCTGTTTGCGGCACGGGCCTTTGATCTCAGCGAGCATTGGTTTGGGGACGGACCCGCCGACGATCTGATCCGGCAGATGGGAGATTTCGTGCTCTCCGGTGGCTCCTACGGCACGCTGAAAAATCGGGTGATGCTGGATCGGGCCCGAGCCGGCGGCAAGTGGCGCAACCTGCTCCACCGCCTGTTTATGCCCCACAAGCAATTAAAACTGAAATACCCTCTCCTCCACCGCCACCCCTATCTCTGCCCCCTGTTTCAGGTGGTGCGCTGGTGGCAAACCCTCACCGGCTCCGGTCTGCGTCTGGCAGGGCAGGAGTGGCAGCTCAACAACACCGTTGATGAGGAGGCGTTGCGCCGTGCCACCCTGTTTTTGCAGGAACTGGGACTATAAAAACAAGGCACCCCTCCTCACGGACGGGTGCCTTTTTATACCTATTATTATATTTTAATACGGGGCTGCTCGCAACGAGGGTTGGGGTCGTCGGGCAGGTTTTTCACGTTGACGTAGTTGTTGCCGTTATACTTGGCGCGGGGACACCAGCGCAACTCCGTGTCCGGCAGACGGCAGATGAAGTCGTTGTTCTCGAACGTCCAGTCGTCGCTGTCGAAGGGGCCGCGGAACACCTGCACCCCCTCCATGTTGAGGTAGAAGGTGTTGTCGTGGAAACGGGTGCCGCCGTTGTTCTCATGGACCCAGATAAGACCGTTGTAGTCGTCCACGCTCAGGTTGTGGTGGATATCGTTGTTGGTGGTCTTATACATCAGCAGCTGGAAGCCGCCCTCGTTGTGGTGGCTGTAATTGTAGCGGATGGTGGTGTCGTTGCAGGCGATGTCCACGTCAAAGGCCTGACCGTCCTGCACGCCGTGGGTATAGCACACCTCATTGTGCTGGAAGATGGTGCCGTCCGCATTGTGGCACCACACCGCCGCGTTGGGGCCGGTGCGGGTCTCCCAGCAGCAGTGCTCCGCGTAGTTATGCTCGATGAGGGTGCCGATGGTGGTGTTCACCAGAATGCCGTCGCCGGAAGCGCGGTAGATGCGGTTGCGGCGGATGACCACGTTGGTGCTGCCCACCCAAGGGCCCACCGTCACGTGGTAGTAGTTGTTGGTGGTGGACTGGTCGCGGTGGTAGTCGATGCCGCGCCCCTCCGCCCAAGCGCTCCACACCGAGATGGCGTTGCGGCAGATATCCTCAAAGAGGTTGTTCTCAATGAGCACGTCGTCGAAATTGGTGGGGGTGCCCCCCTCGGTGCCGCCGGACACCACCAGTATACCGTCGGCGGTGAAGCGCTGCTGCTCGCCGTTGATGTCGTGGATGTGGCAATTCTTGATGTGGATGTGGTGACCGGTGCCGTAGTTGTGCCAGCGCACCAATACGCCGTAGCGATAGCGATTCTCCGCAGAATTGCGGAACTCGCTGTGGGTGTGAGGTTCCAGAACGTGCTCGAACTCCTGCTGATAGTATGGGTTATAGTTGGTGATCTCCAACCCATCCACTTCCCAGTAATTCTGGTTGTAGAACAGCACCGCCGCACCCTCGATGAAGTCCCCCTCACGGGTGCCGTGACTGCCGCCGCCGTCGATAACGGGCTTGTCCCCGCCGCCGTAGGCGCCGATGCGGCAGGGTGCCTCCTCGGTGCCGTCCCCCAAGGGATGCAGCTGACCGCAGAAGGTGCAGCCGCTGCGCAGCAGGATCTCATCACCGGGCCGGAAGGTGGTGGCGTTGACCTTGTCCAGCGTCTGCCACGGGGTCACGGGGGAACGACCGTCGTTTTGGTCGCAGCCGAATTGCGCGTCCACAAAATATTGCATAATAACACCTCACCGAGTTAGTCTGTATTTATTAAACCACGCCCCGCCCAAAAGGTCAAGGATTTGTTGAAAAAAGACACACAAACCAATTCCCACCACCCGCAGTGACCGGAATACATTACACGCGAGGGCGGAGAGGGGAGTAGGAACGGGTGTCCTCACCCGTCCTTCTTGGCTTTCCCTTTGGGAGAGCTGCCGAACGTAGGTGAGGCTGAGAGGGTCTTCGCCCTCTCCGTCACCAAGACATTTGCCTACGACAAAGTCCGGTGATATCTCTCCCAATGGGAGAGGCTTTTTCTCTACCGCCAAGTCACCGCTCACCCTTGAAACGGACAGGTCGGGAGACCTGTCCCTACAAGGAATCTGAACCCCTCAAAAGCCGCTATGCGGCATTTGAGGGAGTTGCTGTTCCCTCCCGTTCCCCATCGCTCTTCCTCTTTGCAACTCCCAGTCTATTTCTCAGACTAACTCAGCAGCCAAACAAAAAAACCCACCCTGTTGGGTGGCTTTTGTTTGGCTGCGGAACTAGGAATCTGAACCTTGGTTTTGCGCCACACGTCGCTCGATCTCACACTTTGCGCAGGCGCAAAACCTGTGAAAAGGCTACGCCTTTTCGAGGTTCTTCTCCTTCACACTCTTCAACGAAAAAGAGAACGGACACCCTATTGGGTGTCCGTTCTCTTTTTGGCTGCGGAACTAGGAATCGAACCCCGCAAAAGCCGCTGCGCGGCATTTGAGGGAGTTGCTGTTCCCTCCCGTTCCTCATCGCTCTTCCTCTTTGCAACTCCCAGTCTATTTCTCAGACTAACTCAGCAACCAAACAAAAAAGCCACCCTGTTGGGTGGCTTTGTTTGGCTGCGGAACTAGGAATCGAACCTAGACAAAGAGATTCAGAGACTCTCGTGCTACCTTTACACAATTCCGCAATATGGTGCTCGCGATTGCGAACAGTGATATTATACCCTAATTTCTCGGTTTGTCAATAGATTTTGCGAAAGTTTTTGCAATATTTCCCGTAAAAAAGTGGAGTCCGGGGGAAACTCCCTCGGACTCCCGTAGCCAAACCTTATTTCAGACCCTGCTCGTAAGCCTGGATCATCTTCTTGACCATCTGGCCGCCGATGGAGCCGGCCTGACGGGCGGTCAGGTCACCGTTGTAGCCCTGCTTCAGGTTGACGCCCACCTCGTTGGCGGCCTCCATCTTGAAACGGTTCAGACCCTCGCGGGCCTCGGGCACTACGCTCTTGTTGTTCATACTGTTCACACCTCTCTGTCACACGCAGCGGTTTGCCCCGCCGCAAAATCATTTGCGTTTGCAAACCTATTGTGTGTCGCCAAACCGAAAAAAACCGTGACAATTTGTGACAAAACAATGTGTGTTTGACAGTCAAAACGAAACGCCGTCGCAGAGTGTTCTGCGGCGGCGTTTCGTTACAAGAAGAATGAACACAGTAGAACGCACATTCATTTCCGATTTTCGCGGCATCAGGGAGAAGCCGATCAAGCCTCCTCCGTCCGTCCCCCTTCATACTTCTCCGACTGGAGGCGGAACATCTCGGCATATTTGCCGTCCTGCGCCAGCAAGTCGTCGTGACTGCCCTGCTCCACCAACGCACCTTTTTCAAACATATAAATCGTATCGGCAATACGGGTGGTGGACAGACGGTGGGAGATAAACACCACCGTCTTATCCTGCGTATGGTGCAGGATGGACTGGTTGAGCTGATACTCCGCCATAGGGTCAAGAGCAGACGAAGGCTCATCCATGATCACGATGGGATGGTCCGCCGCAAACACACGGGCAATCGCCACCTTCTGTGCTTCACCGCCGGATAGATTGGTGCCATCCTCGCGGAACTCGCGGGTCAGATGAGTGTCGATACCCTCCGGCAAGGTTTGTAGCTTTACAGTAAAATCCGACTTATCCAGCGCCGACAGCACCGTCTCGCGGTGAGCAGTCTCGTCATAGTCACCGTTCATCACGTTGTGAGCGATGGAGGTGGCGAACAGCCGATAATCCTGGAACACCGTGCCGATGTGTTTACGATAGGCGGCAGGGTCATACTCGCGGATGTCCACGCCGTTGTACAGAATCACACCCTCGGTGGGATCATACAGACGCATCATCAGCTTGATGAGGGTGGTCTTACCCGCGCCGTTGTAGCCTACGATGGCCACCTTATCGCCGGCTTTAATCGTGAGATTGACATTCCGTAACGCCTCACGGCATTCGTTAGAGGAGGGATCCTCACGGAAACGATACTTGGGGTGGGCGGAGAACTCGTAGGCGAAACTTACGTTCCGCAGTTCCAAGCTCTCAAAAGGCGGCAGGTCGGTCTTTTCCCCCGTCACACGAGGCTCAAAGTGCAGGAACTCACGCCATTTCTCAATATACAACGAATGATCGGGGAAACGAGTAATACGCCGCACCAAATCCAACAGCTTCCAACGGATGCTCCACACCACATTAATGGCAGCGGCGAAGCCGCCAATCTCCAGCGCACCTGTCTTGAGTTTAAAAATCATATACAAGAGCGTACCATAAAAGGTCAGCAGACCCATCGCGCCGGAACCCAAAGCATACAACAGAAAATACTTTCTGCCATATTTATACTGGCAATCGATAATCTTCACGTTGTTTTCGGCATATTGCTCCATCACCATCTCTTCCGCATCGCTGATACGGATTTCCTTAGCATAGTCGCCTAAGTGGAATACGCGATTAATGTAGCCATTAACACGCCACAGAGGACGAATCTCTTTTTCCATCGCATAGCGCACCCGATTGGCCAGCGGCTCGCACACGAGGGACGACACTGAGGACAGTACCAGAATAACGGCAATCAACGGATCGATGGTAAGCATCAAACCAAACAATGAAGCCGAACCGATAAGCTTGCTAACAAAGGAAGCTGCGTCACTCACCACTTGCGTTGCCTGCTTTTGAGACTCGTCCATTGCCCACACAAAGTCATTGTAGAATTCAGGATCATCAAAGCAAGCCAAGTCCAACTGCTGAGCCTTACGGAACAATTCCTCGTGCATCTTAAAATGAAGTTTTTCACCCATAATAGGGTTAAACACAAACCAGAACCACTTATCCAGACCATACAGCGACAGCATCGCTACACTCATCACGCCAATAATGACGGCAGCACGTAGGAAAGAACCTTCCGCAGCACCAATCTCATTGAGTAGGAAATAGTTGAAATAGGTATAGCCGACATTCAATAGTTCCATCAACAACACTTCGATGAAAGTGAGCACCAATAGACCGGGAGTGTAATGGGCTACCTTCTTCAGCGCAAACCAGTTGTTGCTTATTACGGTAGCAAAGGATTGGCGAGGACGCTTTCTCTTATTCTTAGCCATTGTCGCTCACCTCGCTCCCCAGATAGTTCTCCGCCTGACGGCGGAACATCGCAGCATAGGTACCGTTCTTCTCCATCAGCTCGACGTGAGTGCCACTCTCGGTGATTTCGCCATTCTCCATCAATAGGACACGATCTGCCAGCACCGCCGAAGATAGGCGATGAGAGATAAAAACAACCCCTCGGCCCTCAGTGGCACGCATCATATTTTCAAACATGGTGTACTCTGCAATGGGGTCTAGAGCCGAAGACGGCTCATCCAGAATCACAAAGGGTGTATGCCGATAGAATACACGAGCTAGCGACACTTTCTGCGCCTCTCCCACCGACAGATTCTCACCCTTGTCGTCAAACTCACGGGTCAGCACCGTGTCAATGCCTTTCTCAAAGGTGGAGATCTTGTCGTAGATACCCGCCTCTTTAAGGGCGGTGATGATGGCCTCATCCTCTGCCTTTTCGGTGGAGAGGGTCACGTTCTGCCGCACCGTAGCGGACAAGATCTTGAAATCCTGAAATACCGAAGAGAACGCACTGCGGTAGTCAGCCACAGGCAGGTCTCGCACATCGGTGCCGTCCAGAGATACGCTTCCCTCGGTGGGGTCGTAGAGACGCAGAAGCATCTTCACCAGCGTGGTCTTGCCGGAGCCGTTAGCGCCCACCAGAGCGATGCGCTCACCTTTATGCAAAGACATATTAATGTGTTTGAGGGCATCCTCCTCAGCACCCTCATAGCGGAAGGAGAGGTCTTTGACCTCGATGACCTGCGGATTGGCGGACATCGCCTTATCACCGTCGGCAATAGCAGGTTCATAGTCGAGGAAATAGCGCACGTCATTGATAAAGTGAGCCTGCTCACGGAAATCCGCCAGATTCTGAATCACGTTGTTGATGCTGCGGGAGATAGAACCGATGGAACCCAGCACCACCAAGCAATCGCCCACTAACATATCACCGGTCACCATCGTTCGATACACAGCGTACAGCGTAGCGCCAAGAATGGTGAACACCTCTAGACCAATCTGCTGGATGTAGCCAAAGAGGGCACGTCGACCGCCGTGCTTTTTGATAATGTCACGAATCTGTTCATAGCAGGTTTTTAGGTCCTCCAGCAACAAGCGCCACATACCGCCCACACGCATCTCTTTGGCGTACTCGCCCAAATAGAAGGTGCGGCGCACATATCCCTCCCGGCGGGAGACCGGCTTTTTAGCATCCTCTTGGTCGTAAAGAGCTTTGACCTCCTTGCGTTTAAAGATACCGAACACCATTGGAAGCAGAGCAAACACCAACAACCAAGGATCAATAACAAACAGTAAAAGTGAGTTAGCGGTCAAGGAAATGATTTTGGCTAACATACCATCTGTGGCCTGGAAGGTACGCATAATACGATTATGTATCTCGTTCATCGCCTTAACATATTTGTCGTAGAATTTCGGATTTTCGTAACAAGCCAGTTCCGCCTCAGCTGCTTTGTGGAACAGCATTCCTTCAGCGTGGGAAGTAAACTTACGGGTCTCTCGCCACGAAGGCACCTCCCAGAAATAATCAATTAACGCATTCCCTACAATGTTGACAACACCCAGTATCGCCACAAACCAAATGACGGAATCAATACCCTGAGCAGTCTGGGCAGTGTTCACCACCAGCCGCAAAGCGTAGGTCTCGCTGAGAAAACCCATAATGCCCCACCAAACCGTAGTGAAGAAGTACATGATCACGTAGAGGGGGGCAGACTCCCACACGATATTCAGCGCAAACAGGGTATTGGATGCCACCCGTTTTGTGCTGATGTCTTTCTCCTTGTCTTTTTTCTTCCGCTTGAATAGCATTTGTTTGATCCTCCATACAATCTCTTACCTATATAGTGTCGCTTTTTGCTTCATGGTTAGTAACTTTTTCAAAAAACAACGAAAAAAGAGTCTTCCCGACGAAGACTCTGTATCCTCACACAACATCCTGCCGCTTTAAGCGTTCAGCTGTGAATGATAATTGTCTCCATCGTATCTGTAATGCATCTTCATATCATTCACCGCCTTTCGCTAATAGTATAGTCCCACACTCCGCTTACCGTCAATCGCTCCGTGGTTGAAACCGCTCAACCGTTGGTTTCCCCCACTCAACGGGTGGAAGTGTGTAAATTAAAGTGTACCCCCCGACTTTATTTGTCAAGGGTTTTTGCGAAATTTTTCTATTTTTTTGCAATATTTTTTCTTCGCATTGCGCAGGGAGTGCGCCGCTTTTTTCTATTTTATCATCGGTAAAAAATCTCTGCAACACAAATAATTTATCTGTTTTCCAATATTTTTTATCTGAAAATCCATGCGTGCGGGACGTCGAGACCGCCACTTTTTACAAATTCAAATCCAATCTGTAGAAGCGTGCGGCCTCGCACGTCCAATTCACATTATACGCCGTAATTCATTAAGAACAAGTCTTGTTTTTCACCCCAAAATGTGATATAATAATTACAGAGAAAAGGAGATGCACATCGCCGTGCATTTCTTTTTTCTTTTTTATAAGAGATATCTCCAAAAAATTCATCTCATCGCATCGTACCACCAATTAACAACGTGATTCTTCGTCTATTTGAAAGAAGTCATCAATTTTGCAATCCAGAATCTGCGCAAGGTATGGCAAGAACAGAATGTCAGGATAACAAATTCCTTTCTCCCACTTGTAAATAGCCTGTGCTGAAACGCCTATCATCTTACCAAATTCATTTTGCGTCAGTCGCTTTTCATCTCGATACAATTTAATTCTTTCTGCAATCGTGATGCGTAATAAAGCCGTTCTTCTGTCTATATTTTCGTTCAAAGATTTTCTCATTTTCTTTGTTTTCTCTTGGCACACGCAACGCAGCCCGAATCTCTTTCTCATGAGAAAAGCACTGATTTTTAAAAGAAAACTGCAAGTTGTCAATAGCGCTTTGTATAGCTCTCAAAATGTTTGTGCGCCCCGTCTCATCCTCTTTATTAAACAATTCAGCCAGTGGTACAAGTAATTGGTGAAGAATCTTTTCTTTCTCATCATCCTCGTATACTACCTTGACCAACTTCATGGAATATCCTTTACCAAAACCACTATTTGACTTCAATGCACTCGTCTCTAAACAAATATTGTATCTAACAAGAAGAATAACGCAAACGTCGGAACGCACAGCACCTCTTGATATTCCAATCATTATTCAGCCAACCAATCCGCTATATCTACAACCTTGACGCCTTCATACTGATATTCATCGTGACGAGTGCGGGCAATCACCATCTTGGGATAGGCATCTTGAATCTGCAACAGCGGAGATACCTCGCGCTCAAACGTCTTTTCGTCGCTGATATTATCGAACACCTGGACATAGACTTTCTCGTTACGTTTGATGGCCACAAAGTCAATTTCTTTTTTGTAAAGAACACCTACATAGACTTCGTATCCTCTACGCAACAATTCCATTGCCACAATGTTTTCCAACACCCGACCATAGTCCATATTCTTAGTGCCCAGTTTCGCATAACGGAATGTATGGTCACTCAGATAGTATTTATCATTGGTGGAGAGATACTTTTTTCCCTTAATGTCGTAGCGGCGAATCTTATAAAAGGCAAAGGCATTGCAAAGATACTGCATATAAGAACCAACCGTAGTATGATGAATCTTTTCCATCGCACCGCTCAGAGTACCGGTAATGTTTCTCGCAGACGAAAGATTAGAAATGTTGTCCATCAAGAAATCCACAATTCTATCCATCAACTGAGGATTGCGAATCTTGTACTTCTGACGAATATCTCTCACAATCAACGTGTCAAACACTTCGGCGATGTAATCGTACTTGGCCTCAGGATCCTTATAGAGATAAGAGCCGGACATACCGCCTTCCAAAACGAATTTATCAAAAGCAGAATATCGATCTTCATAGTCGAAATATTGCAAATACTCTTTAAAAGAGAACGGGTACACTCTGATTTCAAAAGTTCTTCCGGTAAACAGCGTTGCAAGGTCAGAACTCATCAAAAACGCATTGGAACCCGTGATATAGATATCGTAGTTTTCCGAAGCGTGCAAACCATTGATGGCCTTCTCGAAATCACTGCACATCTGCACTTCGTCTATGAAAACGAAGTTCTCTTTACCCTCCACGTACTGCGAATTGATATAGTCATACAAAGAGCGATAGTTAAGCAAATGCTCATATTCCGGACGATTAAAATCGATACGGATGATGTTGCAATCGGCAATATTCTGTTCAACGTGTTTTCTAAATGCGTCCAGCAGTTTCGATTTGCCGCAACGACGCACACCCGTAATCACTTTGATATCGGGAGTTCCAATCACATTAATGAGTTTATCAAGATATTGTTTTCTTTCAATCAGTTTCATTAACAATCACCTCGCACTGTTAGTATAGCACTATTATGCGCCAAAATCAAGAATTTTTCATTTTTGGCTAATAGAAGAAAAAGCAGGGCAGTATGCCCTGCTTTTTCTTCTTATTGACTCCCCTCACACCGCAAAGGCAAATGCGTATTGCACGGTCGATCTATGCCCAGGTGTGATGCGGCTTTTGCGCTGAAAATGTAAAGTTCGTGTGGGTGTCATTATGTTGACCATCTGGCCGCCGATGGAGCCGGCCTGGCGGCTGGTCAGATCGCCGTTGTAGCCCTTGTTCAGGTTGACGCCGACCTCGGAAGCGGCCTCCATCTTGAACTTATCCATAGCGGCACGCGCCTCGGGAACATTGATACGATTGCTGTTCTTGGAACTCATGATTACGCTCTCCTTTATCTTTTTACCGGAAAGACGATGCTTTCCGGATGGAGAACATCTTGCCTTTCCGCAACAATAGCTTTACCGAAAAGGACAGAAAAAAACGTGTTTCTTTTCGGAAATCGACACAAATCTTGGAAACGAAATTTTTACAGTGAAATGACGCAAATGCCTTGCCCCTTGCCATAATTAGAGTTTTATGGAAACCCCTGCCTGAATTTAATGTAGAACACTAATATTTATCTGTAATTTTACTTGCTTTTTGCAGAGAAAGAATGTAAAATTCATTTTGTATAAGTATAAGCATGTATTAGTATAGCGAAATAATAAGCGTAAATTGCGTTGTCAGATAAATGGAGCTGCTGTGTAGTGAAGAAAAATAACGACACATAGAATGATGTGCGTTTTGCAGCTTGTTAAATCCTGAAGGGGTGCATGAATATGAGAAAAGCATGGAAAACCATCTCAACGGTGGTGGTGTGGTTGGTCGTCATAGTG
>JAZNJO010000062.1:0-8170 GCA_045578085.1 Acutalibacteraceae bacterium
GGGCCAGCTGGCCGGCGTTGAGGATGAGGTCAGCGTAGAGGCTGACAAGGCTCAGTATACCGATCCCGATCAGGTTTTGGACTTCGTGACCCGCACCGGTGTGGACAGCCTGGCCATCGCCATCGGCACCAGCCACGGCGCTTTCAAGTTTAAGCCCGGTCAGAACCCCCAGCTGCGCTTTGACATCCTGCAGGAGGTTATGGATCGTCTGCCCGGCTTCCCCATCGTGCTGCACGGCGCTTCTTCCGTGATGCAGGAGTACGTGGCTACCGTTAACCAGTTCGGCGGCCAAATGGCGGATGCCATCGGTATCCCCGAGGATATGCTGCGTCAGGCCGCTAAAATGGCGGTCTGCAAGATCAATGTGGACTCCGACCTGCGTCTGGCCCTCACCGCCGGCATTCGTAAGCATCTGGCGGAGAATCCCACCCACTTCGATCCCCGTCAGTACCTGACCGACGGTCGCAACAACATCACCGCTGTCGTGAAGCACAAGATCGAGAACATTCTGGGCAGCGCCGACCGCGCCTGATTCCTAGTGTAACCAACGCAGGTGCAGAGGCAACCCCTCTGCACCTGCTCACTTTTTTTAAGAGAGGTGACCCCTATGCTATTAGTGCTGGATATGGGCAATACCAACATCACTTTGGGTGTTTTTGAAGGAAAGAAGCTGCTTCTCCAATCCCGTATCGCCACCGACCGAACCAAAATGGAGGATCAGTACGCCGTCGAACTGATGGATCTGCTCCGCCTGTATAAGTTAGAGGTGGCTGCTTTCTCCGGTGCTATCCTCTCCTCGGTGGTACCCCCTCTGAACCACGCCCTGTGCGGTGCGGTGAAGAAGGCTACCGGCCTCACCCCTTTGTTGGTGGGTCCCGGCACCAAGACGGGACTCAACATTCGTATTGACAACCCAGCTACCTTGGGCGCTGACCTGCTGGTGGGTGCCGTAGCAGCGGTGGATGCGGTGGGATATCCCTGTATCGTATGGGATCTGGGCACCGCCACTACCGTTTCTGTGGTGGATAATGACGGAGCTTTCCGCGGAGGTGCTATTATGCCCGGCATTCAGACCGCTCTGGGCGCTTTGGCAGCGGGCACCTCCCTACTCCCCCAAATCAGCGTGGATGCCCCCGATAAGGTCATTGGCTCCAATACCAACGCCTGTCTGCAATCCGGTGCCGTCTACGGCAACGCCGCCATGATTGACGGAATGAACGCCCGCATTGTGCAGGAATTGGGCTATGAAGCCCCCGTAGTGGTCACCGGCGGCTTGGGCCGCGAAATCGCCCCTCAATGCCACAGCGAGGTACAGTATATCAGCGAACTGTTGCTGACGGGTCTGCGCCTCATCTACGAGAAAAATCAAAAATAATCGTTTCCCACCCATAGGCGGGGCAGCTTCATCGCGTCCCAGCCACTTCGGACGGAAACGTATATATAAATCCAACACGTTGTATCTCGCTTAGAGAACGATAGTAAAGGAGTGTATACTATGTCTACCATTAAAACCAAAACTTTGCGTCTGGTGCAGTTGGGACTGCTTTCCGGTCTCATCATCCTGTTGCAAATGTACTTCGTTATCCCCCTGCCCGGCAGTTTAACACTTTCCCTTGTGCTGGTACCCATCGTGGTAGGTGCGGTGCTGTATGGGCCCGGTGCCGGCGCTCTGCTGGGCGGCATCTTTGGCTTGGTGGTATCCATCATGGCTATTCAGGGTCAGTTGGGTCTGCTCACCAATATGATGGTGGCTTACAACCCGCTGCTCACCGTCACGGTATGTATGTTCAAAGGGATCGGCGCCGGCTTTGTGCCGGGTCTCATCGCCAAGACTTTCCGGAAACGCCGCTTTGCGGGCATTCTGTTGGCGGCAGCCGCCGCTCCAATAATGAACACACATTTTCCTGTTAGGTATGTTCACCGTATTCCGCAGCGTAATGGACGAATTTGCCGTCAATATCGGTATGGGCGGTATGTCCGCTATCTACTTCGCTGTGGTGGTGCTGGTGGGCGTAAACTTTCTCATTGAGTTTGCCGCCAACATTATTTTGTCTCCCACCATCGCCAGCATTGTGAATGCAATAAGGAAAATCGGTAAGTAAACTAAAGGGTCTGTGCTGACGGCACAGACCCTTTTTTTGCATAAAGCCCTTGCATCCGCTGTTTTTCGATGCTATAATCAAAACAAAGCGGATGCGCTTTTACATTTTTGAGGAGGTATGTAGTATGAATCGTGCAGAACTGAAAGCTATGGCGAAAGCCCAGATTAAAGGTAAGATCGGCATTTTGTTCGTAATCACTTTGATTGTAGGGTTGATTGGTGGCGCACTGAATGCGATTCCCGTGGTGGGCTCTATCGCTTCTTTGGTGTTGTCCCCCGCTCTCGTCCTGAGTCTGGTACGTGTATATCTGAACATCATCAAAGACATCAAGCAACCTGAGGTGTCGGACACGTTCTCTGGCTTTGACGATTTTCTCGCTGCTTTCAAGGTGCAGTTGCTGGTAGCTGTATATACCTTCCTGTGGAGCTTGCTGTTCATCATCCCCGGCATTATTAAAGGGCTTTCTTATTCTATGTCTATGTATATACTTGCCGAAAACAAGGGTATGTCTGCCCGCGAGTGCATTGAACGCTCCAAGCAGATGACCGAAGGGCACAAGATGGAGTTGTTTATTCTGGGGCTGTCCTTTTTCGGTTGGGCTCTGCTGGGTGCTTTGACCTTGGGTATCCTGTACATCTGGCTCACCCCCTATATGCAGGCCACCTATGCCAATGCCTACAACCTGCTGCGCGGCACCCCTGCGCAAGAAACTCCCGATGCCCCCGAAGCAGCGGCCATCGAAGCTCCTGAATCCATCTGATCTCTCTACCATAACAAAAAAGGTCTGTGCCCACGGCACAGACCTTTTCTTTTTACAGAAGCACCGAAAGCACCAGCATTTCCCGTGCCTTCTCATAGATTTCCTCGAACTGTGCCAGCGGCAGAGGGTTTTCACCCCGTCCCAACTCAATGGTAAATCCGGGGCGGTGATAACATCGGATAAACCAATCCTTAAAGCCGCCGTGGGCTGCTTCGGGAGAAGGCTCGGTCACCCTATAACCGGAGACTTCTCCCAATATTTGCGCCATCATCCAACTTTGAGGCGGCGTGTCCTCTCCATAGGACCAGTAAATCTCCTCTCCCTGACTGTGAAGCGCCACCACGTGGCGAAAGGCATATCGTCGACACAGATCGGTCAACGCGCGGGTTTCCGGCTCACTTTCGGGAGAAGGACCTAGGTAAGCACAAGATTTTTTATCGTTTTTTTTCGCCAAGGCTTGCATTTCTTCCCATCCTGCATTAAAATTAGAATTGATATCCACTCCGTGAGCATTCCACCGACCTAACTTTGGAGCCGGGCTTCCGTACCGAGCCATCTCCAATCCGTCGGGATTCACAAGGGGAACAAACCAAATCTGACGTCCCTGCAAGGCTCGCGAAATGGAAATGCCGCATAACGGCAGATCTCCCTGTAAGGCTACACACAATTCTTCGCACAAGCGTAGAGTACATAGTGCGGTGAGCCATTCCGGACCGTGAAAAGTGGCAGCCATCAACACCCGTTGATCGCACCCACCCGTGGATAATACCAAGGCGGATATGTCCCGTCCCTGCACACTGTGCCCCAGTGGTAGCCAACGCAACTGGGAATAGCGCCCTTGCAATGCGGCGCTCAGGCTTCGCACTGCTCCATAGTCTATAGGTTGCGGTGTTACGATCCTGTTCTTAATCTCAATCCGCATAATCAATCCAACCCCTTTCAGGAGGCTATAATGAGTAATCTGATCGAAAAAACTTTATCTCAATCCACCGCCTTTCAAGGGCGCCTGCTCCGCCTACGGGTGGATGAGGCTCTGCTCCCCGACGGCACCACCGCCGGTCGCGAGGTGGTAGAACACCCCGGCGGCGTAGGCGTTTTAGCTCTCACCGAGGATGAAAAAGTGCTATTGGTGCGGCAATTCCGTTATCCCTATGGGGAAATCCTCACCGAGATCCCCGCCGGAAAACGAGACCCCGGTGAGGATCCGCTCAACACGGGCAAGCGTGAACTGGAAGAGGAGACCGGCTATCAGGCCGGCTGCTACATCCCCCTCGGCAAGGTGTATCCTTCTCCCGGTTACTGCGATGAGATTATCTATCTGTATTTGGCAACCGACCTGACCCCCACCGCAGCTCATCCCGACGAGGATGAGTTTTTAGAGGTTGAAAAACGAGACCTCTCCTTACTGGTACAACAAGTACTGAACGGAGATATCACCGATGCCAAAACGCAGATCGCCGTACTCAAAGCCGCTCAATGGCTCCGTCAAAGAAAGGATGTGTGACCCTATGCGCACTGTTGCAAAAGTTTGTATGATTACTGCCATCGTGTTGCTGGCGGTGGCTTTGGTTTTCCAGTCCTTTGCCCTGTACGCCGTCACTAAAGATGAATTGGCAAGCAACGAATGGCTGGTACCGCTGTGGATTGCTTCTTTGATTCTCTTGCCTGTGGCGCTGGTGTTGGGCATCCTGTTCAAGAAAAAGGAGCGTCTGCCTTTAATCCCCTTAATCATGGCTGCGGTAGGCGCATTGTTTGCTTTAATCGTGGCGCTGGCGCTGTGGAACGCACTTCCTTCGCAGGTAAACCTCAACAGCCTTAACCAGATTCAGGGACTGACCCCGTGGCGACTGGTGTACCGTCATCTTACCTCCATGATAGCCGGTTTGTTGATCGTAATCGCCTGCTATCTCAACGGCAAAGCCACACGCGACGAGCGTATCCAGGCAGAGAACGAAGCCTATAAGGAACACTACAACCTCACCGATACCAAGGCGGTATTCAAGGATGAAGAGAGCACCATCGGTCTGAACACCTATGCGGAAGAATTCAGTCGAAAAGCACCCAAGCGTCGACTCAAACGCAGTCTGCGAGATAAAATGCGAAAAGCATAACTTATGTATATGAGCAAACGCTCTATAATATGAAACGAGGCTGTGTCCCTTTGGACACAGTCTCGTTTTTTATAACTGTTTTAATAAATGTATGTAAAAGGTAACCGTTTCCATCATGGAATCCAAAGGGATCCGCTCGTTGTGACCATGAATGAGCCCTCGCTCTTCCTTAGACAGATGCATTGCCGAGAAGCGGTATACTCGATCGGTGATGCGGCAATAGTGACGGGAATCGCTGCACGCCATCATCAAATAGGGGGACACGATTACATCGGGCCAAGTCTGTCGGATCGCAGTACTCAGCTTATCCCACTCCTCGCAGTCAGTATCCGAACTAATGGAGGGGTTCATTCCGTTAACCACCGCTATCTCAATGCGGTCATCTTTAATGACTTTTTTTAGATAAGCCACCGCAGAATCCATCGTTTCCTTACCCATAAGACGGACGTTGGCTCCAAAGCTGGCACTGGTGGGCAACACATTATAGGCCTGACTGCCTTCCATACGGGTCACTGCTACGGTAGTGCGCATCATAGCATTGAGTTCTCCACCGGACAAACGGCAGATAAGATCCAGCACCGGTGCAAAACACCACAGATTAGCGAAAATGAGACGATACAAAAAACCGGAATGTCGTCCCAACACATTAAACATCTTCTGTACGGGCGGGGTTAACTCATAGGGGAAAGGATTCGCCTCAATGCGCATCACTGCTCGGCTGAGATTGCCCAGTGCCGTATGAGGTGGCGGTGTAGAGGAATGACCTCCACCGGCATCAATAGAGAAGCGTAAATTAAGACCTCCTTTTTCGGCGATACCGATAAGGGCGCAACGATCCTCCACACCGGGAAAAACTTTTTCCACCACGGCACCGCCCTCATCCACCACAATGGCAGGGCGGATGCCCTTCTCTTCCAGATAGGAAACAATGGCAGGACAGGTGTCGCCATCGATCTCTTCTTCACCGGAGAAGGATAGGTACAAGTCTTGTGCAGGAACATATCCTTCACTGAGCAGCTGCTCCAATGCTTCCATCACACCGCATAGGGTGCTCTTGGTATCCAGCGTGCCCCGCCCCCACATCACACCGTCTTCGATGATTGCATCGAAAGGTGGTTTCTGCCACCCCGCCTCCTCAACCGGCACCACATCATAGTGCGCCATCATCACCGAGGGGGCGTCCGAACGTTTGCCGGGGATGTGGTACAGCAGACCATTGCGTCCCAAATGCAGAGGGGCGCCATATTGATGGATGCGAGGAAACCGTTCTATCAACAAATCTTGGAATTTTTGAAATTCCGTCACATCTTCCAAGGCATAATCACGATAAGATACGGTTTTGCAACGGATCATATCCGCCAGATCTTCGATGATCTTATCCCGATTCAAGGTCACAGGGTCTATCGTTACCTCCTGCACAGAGACAGGTCGAAATTGCAGGGCGCGGATAAGGATCACCAGCAAAAAAACAAACAGCAGACTCAACAAGCCATACAGTATGTACACCATATCAAATCCAGCCCTTCTTATACAGGATACGACCCACGCCCAGAGAAATGAGCACACCCACCGGCACCAATACGCCTACTGAAGAGGCAAGAGAAGGCACCAACAGGAATAACGCTACCATAAATACCAGCGGTGCAATGGACAACTTAGGATTCTTGCTGATATACACCACACCCAAACCGCCGAACAGAGCAGGGAGCATATGCTCAAAGGCAGGCTCCAGCACGGGATGATTTAAGACAGGAGTAATTAGACCCAGGCCTATCACACCTAAGATCAAAATTATCGTCGTCACAATGGAACTGGTGGCAATGGCGATGGTGGAAATGACCTCGCCCTCCTCGCTGTTCACGTCCGCATCATTATTCTCCAAAGCTGTCAGGGCAGCAGGCGCTTTCAGCGAGGTCACGTTACCGGTGACAAAGGAAAGGTAGGTGCCTCCCATTCCCAACATAGGGGTATAGGTGATGATCTCAATGACGCCCACCGTCCAATAGATAGGGGCCACACCCAACAAGCCTTGCAGCACTTCTGTGAACTTCGGCCACGCATCAAAGGCAACACAGATGACAACAGGTACCATTAAAATCACCAGCGCTGCCGTCCACATCCAGATCTTACCGTACAAGTCGGTCTTCTTAACATATTCGCTCATCTTGCTACCCCCTCTCAGCCTGCGCGCTCAATGAGCGGCGTGATCCATGCGGCGAACACCATACCGCCCAACATACTTACGGAAATGGCGTAGTTTTCCAGCCACTTCCAGCCTTTTTTATTGATTAGCAAGCCGCACAGCGCCATCAGCACCGCGGACACGATCAACACAAATACGGGAATCCAACCTGCTAAACCGGCACGCACATCCGCAAAAACGCGCCCCAGGAAAGCAGAAATCATACCCAAAAACAGGGAGGCCATAAAAATATCACCCCATTTTTGGTCCTTGTTTTTAAGGCTGATAACGCCACCGCGAATTTTCTTCATCAACAAGGGCGGTAACACGATGCTGGGCATAATGCCCAGAGTCATTACCCAGGCAATAGCTGCATACACCTTGGGATCGGTAACCAGACGCACCAATTCTTCCTTTGCGATGTTAAAGGCCGCCGCTGCACTCTCCGCCGCCGGCACTTCGTAGGTCAAAGCGCCGATAACGCTCAGCCGAATCCAAGGCAAGGGGATACCTAAGAACTTGGAAAGCACCAACACACCGGTGAGAATAGAAATGGCCGGTGCAATAGTAAAAATCGATGTGGAAAGAATTACCTTCCGCATCTTTGCAGCAGACAGACCGATCTTTTTGCCCTGCCGATAGGCGCGGACCAAGAAAAAAATCGACTGGGCCAACACAAAAACAATCACGATGGCAGCCACAAGATATAACAGGGAGCCATTAGGGTCAAACTTCATACAAAAACCTCCTCATACCTCTGCGATTGTTCTCATTATACCGCAGAATCCGCCATATTGCAACAAAAGAAAAAAGACCACGGAATTAATCCGTGGTCTTTCCTGGGCAGAACCCTCAGAACTGAATAAAGAGAACGGAACAGAAGTGAGAAGAACCAAGTTGTGGGTGGCGGGCATCACACCGCGCCCCACCAAAAAACATTCGATTTCATCGTCGAATTTGTAGGTCAAGCCCTCGATCTATTAGTACTGCCAAGCTAAAAGTGTCGCCACTCTTA
>JAZNJO010000063.1:0-65101 GCA_045578085.1 Acutalibacteraceae bacterium
AGTCCGCCCGGATCTCGGCGGTGAAGCTGACCTGCTCCGCCGACAGGCAACGGGTCCGCAGGTCCAGCGCCGCCTCCATGGCCGGGTCCGGCCCGGTGCAGCCCACCAAAAATACCAGAAAAAGGGGTAACCATCGTTTCATTTTATCCCAACCTTACTTCAAAAGCTGGGGCAGCTCCTCCACCAGATCGCTCGGCAGCATGCCGTACTCCCCCAGCCGCTGTGCCGCCCGGTCCCCGGCTGCGCCGTGGAGCCAGGCTCCCCCTGCCGCCGCCTCCATAGGAGGCACCCCCTGGCCCAGAAGGCTCAGGATGATGCCCGAGAGCACGTCGCCGCTGCCGCCGGTGGCCATCCCCGGATTGCCCGTGGGATTCTCCAATACCGGTCGCCCTGGGGCGCTGATGAGGGTACGGTGTCCTTTAAGCACCAAGATGACGCCCGTCTCATCCGCAAAACGGCGGGCGATCTGCCGTCGGTGGCGCTGAACCTCCTCCACGGAAACGCCCAACAGACGAGCCATCTCACCCGGATGAGGGGTCAACACCAGAGGAGCCGAACCGATCTCCTCTTTCAATATATGCAGGTCAATGGCATTTATGCCATCTGCATCCAGTACCACGGGACGGGTGCTCTCCCGACACAGACGGCGCACCAACTCCCGCTGAGCCCCGCCGGTACCCAGTCCGCATCCGATCACCACCGCCGTGGAACCACTCACCGCCCGATGGAGCAGGGGCTCCGCCTCCATAGACAGTTGTCCGTTCTCCTCGGGCAGAGGCAGATATACCGCCTCGGGGACCACGGGGCTCAGCAAGGGATACACACTGCGGGGCAGCGCCGCCGTCACCAAGCCTGCACCGCTGCGCAGGGCGCCGCAGACACACAGCTGAGCCGCCCCCGCCATACCATAGCTGCCGCACACAGTCAGCAGGTGGCCGTAGGTGCCCTTATGGCTGTCGGCGGCGCGGGGGGTAAAGCGGGCGGCCACCATCTCGCGGGTGACCGTCTGATACCCCAGCACCTCTTCCACAATGTCCTCGGGGATACCGATGTCCAGCCGTGTCACCTCACCGCATTGCGGGGCGGCCTGCCCCGCTTTCAAGGCGGTGAAGCTGAGGGTATAATCCGCTCCGAACGCATCCTCGTCCGCCTGTCCGTCATCGGCGGACACGCCGCTGGGCATATCCACCGCCACCTTGTAACCCAAGGCGGCATTCATCTGCTGAAACAGAGGGCGCAGTAAGGCGGGCAGGTCGCCGCAAAAGCCGATGCCGTACACCGCATCCACCACCACCGCCGCCTCACGGACGGCGGCACTGCACAGGTAGGGCTCGTCGGTCCAGCTGAGCACCGACAGATTCGGCTCCCGCCGCTCGCACAGCACCATCAGCCGCTCGAAGGCCTCGATGGCGGGATGCGCAGTGGGCTCACCGTCTGCCAGAATCACCGTAACGGGCATCACCCGCCACAGATGACGAGCCAACACGAAGCCGTCGCCGCCGTTGTTGCCGCGACCGCACACGATGGCTACCGAGCCGCCCATTTGCTCCAAGCGACCCAGCATCCAGCCGGCGCAGGCTTCTCCCGCCCGCTCCATCAGTTCTTCATAGCTATGTCCTCGTTCTACGGCTAAGGCCTCCATCCGACGCATATCCGCTGCCGTGGCTCTGTTCATCTCCATCGCTCCTTACAAAAAAATGCCGCGCACCCGACGGGCGCACGGCATCCGATCATTCGTCCTCTGCGAAACGACGCACCGACAGAGAGATCCCCATCTCCCGTGTGGCACGGTCGGTGTCCATACGCACCAACTTTTGCAAGCCGCCGTACAGCGCCTGCAACACCCGCTCATCCGGCTGAAACACCACCAAGGTATGGCCGTTCTTTTTGCTGTGATAGGTAAAGCTCCACAGTCCCTCCACATCCAAGGAAGGGGCCGCCACCACGATGCGCTGATACACGCCCTGAGGCTTATTGCTATCGTAGGGAAGCAGGCTCTCCACCTTACGTCCCGCCACCGACACCAGACGACGGCGCTTACGGCGGGCGATGATCATATCAATGTCGATGTCCCCGTTGGTGACGCAATATTCATATTCCTTATTCTGGGCAGACGCCACCCACCAGGCGCCGTAGGCGCAACCGGCCAGCACGAAAACAAAGATGGTGGGCAGGAACAGGAACGCCGCCGCCGATACCACCAGCGCCGCTACCAGCACCGCCACGATAATCAGCCACTCCTTAGGCTCCTTCTTTTTCTGCACGATCAACTCGGTAAAACTGTCCATAACGCGGAATCTCCTTACTGTTTCTGTGTTCTTTCCTCTTATTATACACAACCAAGCGGACATTTTCAATGGTATTTCAAAAAATTAACAGATTATTGACACTTGGCGGCAGGAGTTGGTATAATAAAGGATGACAAGTGCGAGGAGGGGTCACTATGGACAAGAAGATTTTGCTCATCTACACCGGCGGCACCATCGGTATGTGCCGTACCGAGGCGGGCTATGCCCCCAAGCGGGGCTTTTTGCAAGAGACGCTGTCCGGTCTCCCCGCCCTGCATCACCCCGACCTGCCGAAATGGGAACTGGTGGAGTTGGATCCTCTGCTGGACTCCTCCAATATGACGGTAGTGGAGTGGAACCGCATCGGCCGCATCATCGAGGAGCACTATCCCCATTTCGACGGCTTTGTAATCCTCCACGGCACCGATACTATGGCCTATACCGCCGCCGCTCTGTCCTTCTCTCTGGAAAATCTGGCGAAACCCGTCATCCTCACCGGCTCCCAGATCCCCCTGTACGAAATGCGCAACGACGGACTGGAAAATCTGCTCACCGCCATGACCGTGGCCGCAAAGGGGCGGGTGCGGGAGGTGGCTCTGTGCTTTGCCCACAAGCTATTGCGGGGCAACCGCTGTACCAAGGTGAGCACCTCCGACTTGGCGGCCTTCTCCTCCCCCAATTTCCCGCTTCTGGCGGAGATCGGCACGGACATTCACTACAACGAGATGATCCCTCCCGTCCCTGCCACCCGCCCCTTTCGGGTGCAGGAGCTGAAAAAGATCCCCATCGGCATCATCAAGGTGTTCCCCGGCATCCAGTTCGAGCTGTTTGAAGAAATTATGAGCGAGTCCCTGCGGGGCATCGTGTTGGAGACCTTCGGCGCGGGCAATATCCCCGGTGACCCCGATGCCATCCTGCCCATCGTGCGCAAGGCACGGGACAACGGCACTGTGCTGGTCATCTGCTCCCAGTGCCTCAAAGGCTCGGTATCCTTGGGCACCTACGAGACCAGCGCCGCCCTCAAAGAGGCGGGGGCGGGGTGCGCCTACGATATGACCACCGAGGCTGCCGTCGCCAAGCTCTATTATCTGTTCAGCTGCGGCTACGACGCCGCCACCGTCAAGAAAATGATGGAAGAAAACATCGTGGGTGAGATGAGCGTCTGACCCCGTCTCCCCTTGCGCCCCAATGGAAAACGGGATGTAAAGGTAAAATCGTTTACAGATAAAAAACACACCGCATCCAACTGCGGTGTGCTTTTTCTTTTTGCGGTGAGGGTTCGAGTCCCCGGACGCAAAAAAACCACCGCTATTGCGGTGGTTTTTTATTGCGAAAGAGCGACTAAAAGTAGTATAAGTAGGGGTAAAAACGACCAAAAGTAGCGTAGTGCTAATCTTCAAGAACGAATTTGCCTTTTGTTCCGTCAGGATTTATATAATACCCGTCGACAATTTCATTAAAACCGCCACCAAAATGCCAACCTTTTGATTCAATCCATTCGATAAAAGCATCTGCAAATTCATCAGTTGTAATTTCGCAAGGTATTTCAACACAACCATTTATCTCTATTTCTTTACGCATTATCATCACCTCTTAAGGAAAGTATATCACAAATTATTTTGGCGTTCAATGAAATCGCCTACGGCGATGAAATCCTCACTCCGCTCGGATGAAATCTGCTTCGCAGATGAAATTAAATCCGTCCCTTTACCCGACGAAGTCGGATTTCATCACGAAGTGATTTCATCCCACGAAAGTGGGATTTATCCCGTCCGCAAGGACGGATTTAGTTGAAAAGAAAACACCTTTTGTCTGGTAGACAAAAGGTGTTTCTTTTCTGGCGCGCCCGAAGGGACTCGAACCCCTGACCTCTTGATTCGTAGTCAATTTTGCAATCATTGTAATCACTTGGTGTTACTGGGTTTGTCAAATATATTTGACACCCATCTGACACCCATAATCACTCATTTTTCTTTACACCCTGCAGGCGTTTCACAAAATCGCTCACATAATTGGCGCCGCGGCTAATGATAATCCCGGTGAGGGCGACCCCCACCCACGGCCACGCAAAAGCGATCTCGACCACAGCGAACAGATCCGCGCCGGTCATAAAGCACAGCAGCACCGCCACAACGATGGCGACCAGCTGCGTGACAGCCGTTTTCCATTCACCGGACAAAAACGCCTTGCCGATGCTCTTGCAATACTCGATCAGCGCCTCCACGACGATCGCCATGGTGATGATAAGTACGATACCCGTCATTTTAACTCACCTCCTCTCACATCTTCACCCAACCGGACACGTACGTGCCGATCGGTTTCTTGCCGACCCGCTCCGGTTTATTGGTGACGCGGTACCGCCCATTGACCTTTTTGCCATCGTACAACCAGAAAGTGCCGGTGCGGGTCACATGCTTGTCGCCGGTGCTGGAGGTATACAGCTTACCTTTCTCCAGTTTCACTTCGGCGCCGGCGGCCGGCGCAACCGGCTCCCCGGTGTTCTCCTTCTTCGGCTCCGTCACCGGCGCCTGATAGGGCACGCCCAGCTCCGCACAGAGCGCCTGCACTGCTTCCTCGGCCATCAACTCCATACCGCCGTTGTGGAACCAAGCGCAGTCCTCGGCGTTGTCGTGGAAGAAAAGCTCGTCATACAAGCAGAGCATTTTAGTGGCACGGATCTCATACAGATCGGGACGATCTACCACCTTATGGCTATGTACGCATTTGCGGTACGCGCCAAAGCGTGCCGCTGCCGCCTTGCTGGCAGCATCCTTCCAGCACATGGTCATACTGTACCGGCCACCGCCGGCGTTGGTGTGGGCCGCGTAACAGAGGTCAGCACCCCAGCGGTTGGCCTCCTGCACTCGTTTTTTGGCGCCCGCATCGCCCACCCAGTCCTTAGGCGGACGCTTGGTCAGGATGCCACACTCGCCCAGCCGCTTCTCCACAATGTCCATATACTGGTTGCAGTGGGTGTTTTCACTGCAGGGGATGGGGCACGCCGTTTTGTTGTCCACCGCATGGGCGGCGGGTACCAGATACACCTTTTTCTGTTTTGCCATAGTTTTTCTCCTTTCTTATTCACGGTCTGCAGACCGCTTTAACCAATGCCAAGTTTAATCAATACCCAACCGATCAAACCCACCACCAAAGCACGGATCGCGTTCTCCACGATACTGTCCAACCGCTTCGCTGGCTTCCCCGTGATGGATTTAATGTCCGCTTTGATCTCCTTCATGTCAGAGTCCATATCCGTTTGCTTTTGCGCAATGGTCGCCACAGATTTAATGAGCTCCGTCATGTTGTCTTGCACTTCCTCCATCTTCTCCAGACGATGGGTGTTGGATTTCGCCCGATCCTCCACACGGATCAGGCGCTGCGCAAAATCGTTCTCGTTCATTTGCAACCTCCTACTGCTCCTTCATAGTTATCCAGCTGTATACGCACGATTTGGAATGATGGTATCCGTATCCTTAACTCTCACGCCATCAAAAGTGATCCACTGTGAAGGAAATTCTTGATTCACAAAGTAATACACCTCACCGTCTTGCGATTCATAGAATGCTTTGTGAGGACCGTAATCGCTGGCAGGGTTATACTCGCTGTCAATCAAGTCCTGCCAAGTCATACCCACCTTTGCTCTGTACTCAATGCCATCCACGGTAAAGAACACAAAAGCATTGCTGAGTAAGTCGGTGATGCCCAGCCACTTCATAGCCGCCGCTTGTTCCTCTGCGGTGAGGGTTTCGGTGTTGGTGGTTATGCCAACTTTTACAGCGTAGTCAAGAACGTCGGTTGTGATAGACTTGTGAGACGAGTCTTTCTTATCAATGTTCTCCGGTCTTGCTCCGTATACTCGCAAAAGCCCATCGCCGATAACATATAAACCGCCGCCCGTATATTCGACTTTAACCACGCCGTGTTTACTCTGTCCTGCATAGTCGGTTTTCTTGACAACATCCGCCATCTGTCCATCGACATAGGATTTCGGAGTGGCTGCGCTATCAAAAGTTGGGTCGCCTACCAAAAGCTGTCCGCCCTCTCGTCTTAGTGCGAAAGTGTAAGGGGAATTGTTAGTAGTCCAACCAAAATTAGTCGCAATATCGCCGTTGGCATCCGTATAGGGTACTTTATAGGCACCTAGTTTTTTAGGAATTGCTCCTAACCATTCGGTTGCCGCCGCTTTTTCTTCGTCCGTAAGGGTTTCGGTGTTGGTGGTCAAGCCTACCTTTACGGCATAATCCAAAACGTTTGGTGCAATCGCGCGATACGCTATGCTTTTAGCATCGATGTCGGTTTTGTCAGCAGAGCGAACGGTCAACAGACCACCACTACTGACATACAAGCCATACGTTGGACTGGATTTAACCAAGCCAGCCACCGAAGCCGTAGCATAGTCGGTTTTCTTGACAAACTCGCTTGTGTCGATGCCGCCATTTTCCTCAGCCTGTTCCGCTGCCTCTTCAGCCCGCCGCGCGGCCGCCTGAGCGTCATCAACAGCACTTCTTGCGGCTAGCTCCGATTCCGACGCGGAGCCGGCCGCCTGTGTTGCTGTTTCAGCAGCTTCTTCAGCGGTTGTTGCGCTTTCGGCGGCATCGGCAACGTTGGCTTCGGATTTCTGCATCAGAAATCGAGCGTCTGCCGTGGCGGCTTTTGCTTGCAGCATAGCCTCATTCGCCTCTCGGGCGGACGAACCGGCCGCCTCTCGATAGTAAAAAGCAGCCTCCCGCGCCGCCTGTGTTTCGTCCAGCATCGCCTGCAGAAAACCGCGCATCACGCCGTCGCCTTTGGGGCCTGCGGGACGGGAATCAAAGGAGACGCGACATTCCAGGGTGATCACCTTTTCGGATTTGCTCTCCGTCTTTTCCGCCACCAGCCGCATAGTGGATACACCGCCGTATTGCGTCCACGCCAGCGGTAACAGCACGGACACCTTGCCGTCTTCGATGGTCAGCGGTCCCTGATGGTCCGGCTCACCGCCGGTGGTATCCGTGCACTCCACGTAGAGAGAATATTCCGGATTCGTCAGAGGGGAGTCCTTGCCGATCACCCAGATCGACCGCGTGGCGTTATGCTCACCCTGCACGCCGCCGTTCTGCACCGTGCTGGGCAAAATGCTGCTCGCATCCTCCGATACAGTCCACATAATTTCACGAATTGCCATTGTTTAACCTCCCGAATATAGCATTAAAATAGTCGTCCTCTTCCTCCGGCTCGGTGACCTCTTTCTTATTTTGCGTATAGATGCGGGAGAGCACCCGACGGCGCTCATCATCCGTCATTTCGCTATAGAATTTGGTCACGTTGGTCTTTTTGCCGGTGGGTCCGGTCACCTGTACCTGATAAGGCCATTTATCATTGACAAAGTCCTCCACCGCCTGCCGGTTGGTGGCGCCCAGCTGCTTATTCACCCGCACATAGTCCAGTCCGTTATCCCGGGCTTCATCCCGGGTGATAGCGGTGGGTATGGCTTTGCTTTCTCCCTTCTTGCCGTACAGGCGCAGGATCTCCCGGCTGACGCGATCGCCCTTGCCGGTGCCGGTCTTGATATTGGCGGGCAGCGCCACCTGCTGCAATATGTTGAGCGCCGCATTGCCTGCGGTCGGCTTGCCGGTGCGGTATACCTCCTCGCCCCACACGTCCAGTTCCGGATCCAGCAAATAGGTCAGCCCGGGGATCTTCGCCATCACCTGGTTGACCAGGGTCTCAAAGTCGCTGTCACCGGTGGTCTTGCGCTGCACCGGGTCGATGGCTCGGGCCGCCTGACCGAATACCGTCGGTATGCTCTGGCTGACCACGTTCTCCACCACACTGGCGGCAGTGGCGCTGGCGCCGGCATCATAGCCGCCCAGTATATCGTACAGGCTCTGCAGCATCGTCATTTCGAACAGACTGTCGGTGCCGTCCATCACGGCGCCGAATGCCGAGCTGAGGGATATATCATCCTCCGCCAACCGTTGACCCATACTGGCACCCACGATCAGCGGCGACGCCGCAGGCTGCAACCAGTCCAAAGAGACGGAAACGTCGCCCAACATCAGCGCGTTCTCCTGCCGTCCCGCCAGCTCATCCGCCGCCCGCTCCTTTTCGGTCTTGCCGAATCCGGTGTTGAACAGTCCGGCAGAGCCCAGCAACAGACCGATCGCCAGCAGAGCGGTGCCGGTGATGCCCTTGGCAAACTCATTGATGATTTGCGCCGTGGTGGCACCGCCCTTGCCCCGGGCCGCCTGAATTAGATCAAAGGCGCCCTTGGCGATGCCCAGCGGACTGTGCAGTGCGGTCTGAATGGCGATATTGGCCGGCGTTTTGTGGAAGGGGATCACCACGTCCACCATCTGTCCAAATAACCGACTCCCCGCTTTGCTCCCGTTCTGGTACCGTTTTAGGCTGCTGACCACCTCACTGATGACATTGTCCGCCCGGAAGGTGGCATCCAAAGCTCTCTTCATCGCCATAGCGTGCATTTCATCGGTGATCTCTGTCACACCCCGCGCCGTCATCATCTGCCCCAGCGCGTCGATATACGCCGGTTTAAAGAACCACACGTCCTCCCGCTCCAACAGATCGCTGTTCCCTCGGTTAGCGGAGTTAAGGGCCTCGCCCACCTTGCTCTCACCGAAAAACTTGCGCCTGGTTTTCAGCTGTCCGGTGCCGGTCTCGTACTTGGCGCCGCGGTGTTGCATTTCCAGCACCGCCTCCTCGGCCCGCTTTTGCAGTTCCGGCAGGATCTTCCGGCCGTGCTCCGTGTGGCTCCATCCCAGCTGGGCGGTGCGCTTTTGCGGGTCTTTGAGGAACAGGCGTTCCAGTACCATCGCCACCAGATCGTCCGCCTTTCGCACACCCACATAGGCGGCGTTGGAGCCGATGTTTCGTAGGTGGGTCTTCACATTGGCCAGCATACCGAATTTGCGCCACGCCTGCAGACGGTCCAGCCGGTTCACCGACATTTTGGCGCCGAGGAAATCGTAGATCTCGTCCATAGCATCCGCCTGTGCCACCGGATCCTCCGCCAGGCCCTGCGCCTTGGTGGCCAGCTCCACCAGCGTCTGCACGTCCCCGTCGGTCAGGGTGGGCAGCTCCAGCGCCTCCTCCAGCGCTTGGCGGGTTGCCGTGGCGGTCAGATGCCCTTTTTTATACACCTCGTATAGACGGTCCGCCAGGGCGCCGTCGTTTTTGCGGATCTTCTTGAGCACGTACCGCTTCACCTGCTCCGGCACGTTGGTGCTGTTTGTGATCACCTGCTGCAGCGACGCCTTGATCTGCTCTTTGGAGAGATAGTTGCCCTCAGTAGCAGCAAGGTCCTCAGATAATGCGTTCACCAACTGTGCTCGGGTGGCTCCTTCCATATTAGGGGTGCCGGTTCCCACGGTGCCGTCCCATACGGTTCCTTGCCCGGTGCGCTCACCGTCAGCCGCCGTACCACCGTCAATCCCTTTCAGCCGTGCCAGCCGCCCCAGAGCGCCCGCTATATCATCCGCCAGCATATCCAGACCTTCGTCGGCGCCCTCGCCGATCACGTAGTCGGCTTCCGCCTTGATGGTCCGTTGCGCCGCTTTCAGCGTGCCCTCCGGGGTCAGCCGAGCCATCATACTGAATGCCTGCACCGCCCGTCCCAGCTCGGTGCCCTTGCGGGACAGACCGGTGATCAGATCCATTGCCACCTGCCACTCGCCGTCGTTCAGGGCGTCGTTGATCAGCACCTGCGCCGCCGCCACGTCCACCGTGTTGAATAGATCGTGAGGGTTATACCGTCCAATGCGCTGCATCAGGCGCCGCTTGTACTTGTCGCTCCGCAGCTTGCCGTTGGCCCGCTCCAGCGTCTTTTCGTTGGCAATGGGGTTATAGGTCTCGCTGCGGCCCGCCAGCAGATCCACCAGCTCCTGATGGTGGTTGGCATCGGTGCCCCGCAGCCGTTTCTCATAGAATTGGCGGGTCTCGGTGCCCTCCTCGCCCGGCTCCAGCTGCAGCATATCCCATTTGCGGCGGGCGGCGAACAGCTGCAGGTCGATCTTCAGGCTGCCGAAGGTGTGCTCCTCCAGCGTGCCCTCCCGGGCCATCTGCAGCACCGTCTCCGCCTGCTCCTGCTCCAGCCGCTTTATGGTCTGCTGTAGGGCGGCGGGATCATTCGGCAGCGCCTGCTCATAGGCGTCCACGTAGGCATTTGCGTCCACCTGCCGGCCGTCGATCTCCACCGTGCCGGTGGGGCGCCGGATCTGCGCTGCATTATACATACGCCGCAGCAGTTCCTCCTCGCCCAGATCACGGGCCAGCTCCTCCAGTGCGGTATCCACATCCTCGTCCTGCATCCGGACTTGGCTCTCTTTCCGTCCTTGCATCGCCGTTTCCAGCACCGCCGCCTCGTCGATGGGCGTCGCATAGCCTCCCTCACCGAGGGAGGTGGCGTCTCCGACGCCGGAGGGAGTTTCCGCCCGCTCTCCGCTCGGGTCTATCAAGGCATCCCCGGTCATCCGCTCCGGCGGCAGATACGCACCTTTGGAATAATTCTTCCCATTCTGCATAGACTGGGTATTGACACCGGATGTAACATCTGTTACACTAGTGTTAGAGACACCGTTTTGTAGAGCGTATCCCTCGTTTGGTTTGGGGCGCTCCAGGCCGTTGATTCGGTCGGCGGTGTCTCTTATATTTTTTGTGATATCATATATGTGGTAGGTTCCGTCGTTTTTACTCCTGCCCACATTGATGAAGGACGGGTACGTTTCGTTTTCAAACCTGACATCTGCCTTGTAGTAATAGAAGGAGTCAAATTTATTGTGCTCTGCATAAATATCTTTGGCATATAAGACGGCATTTTCAATTAATTTCCTTATTTCTGCTATTTCAGCCGTCTTCCTGCCTGCCGCCTTATTGGCAATATGCAGCGCATCACTTTTATCCACAGTTGCCATTTTACCGTCACTTAGGCGAATTGGTTGACCTCCCAACACCTCGAGAATATACTCTTGGATTTTCTTGTATTTTGTTGACCCTCGCAATCCTTCTACTCTTCTTGCCAATTCACTGTCTTTAGACAGATCAATAACCGGCACTTCTTGAATCGCATACTCCGCACTTCCCTCCCGGGCACTGGTCCGGTTCTCCAGAGCCTTCATATACAGCCTCTCCAGACTGGCGATATCGCCGGCGGAGGGGCTGTTTTTTATGCCCACAGCCCGCCGCACCGCATCCAGCGCCTGCAGGATGGCGTTGCCGGTGGAGGCGTCTCCCTCCACCACCATCTGGGCAAAGCCCCGCTCAAACAGATGCTCGGCGCACCACGCCGCCACCGTTTCACGTGTAATCTGCTCCGGCGTCAGCTCGATCCCCCGCTCCGCATACTGGGTCTTGGTTTCGTCCTGCGCCGCCCGCCAGTTGGTCTCTCCCATCATCCGTCGCACCGTTTTCTCCAGCGCGGCCAGTTGGCGGGTTCCCTCGGCGGTGTGGGTCATTTCGTGGGTCAGCAGTTGCCCCAGTAGGGCGGTGGTGTCCGTCTTGGGATTAAGCAGCACCGTGTCCGTGCTCGGATCATACAGACCCGCCTGCCCCTCGGCAAACTGCTCCGCCGGGGCAAATCGGACGGTCTGTCCCAGTTTCACCGCCGCCGCTGATAGCGTCTCTGCCACCTCGGGCTTTACCGTGGCCTGTTCGGCGCTCTCCAGCACCGCCCGCTCGATCTGGCGGGCACGCCGTGCCTCGGCGGTCTGACTCTCTTGGATCATTCGTCCCACCTGATAGGCGGACACCGATTGATTGTTCTTGACCCGCTGGGCGATCTGCTCCGCCATTTGGCGGGCTTCGGTTCCCTTGGCGTTGCTCAGACCGATTTCAATGGCGGTGTCTATGTTGACCCCGCCCTCCCCTTGCAGGAATTGGTTGCCCAGGGCGGACACTTCTACGTGGTCTTTTACCAGCCCCACCGTGCTGAACGCCGTGGAGCTGCCGATGCCGCCGGCCATACCGCCCACGGTAGCCCACAGCACGTCGGTGGCCTTATCTCGGGCCGCCATCTGCCTCGCCTGCTCCGGGGTATAGCCCGCCTGCTCATAGGCAGCGACCTCTCGGGCGAGGTCGCTGTTGCCTCCCTGCAAAATAGAGTCGGCGGCAAGGTTGGCGATCTCAGTCAGCGCTTCCTCGGTGCCCTCGATGCCGCTTTGGCGGATGATGTTCTTTACCATGGCCCGCACTCCGCTGGTGCCGCCCGCCATATCCATCAGTTCATCCAGCGGTACCTTTTCCATCAGCGCCTCGATGGCGCCGCTGGCCACACTACCGGCTAGGATCTGCCAGTCCTGCGCACCGCTTTCGTAGAGTTCTTTCGCCTTATGGGTGGCGGCATCCGCACCGGCCAGAGCCAGATACCCCGGACCCAGTGCCAGACCACCCAAAGCGGCGTCTGCGGCACTCATACCGCCCTGATACAGGGTGGACGCCAGCTGTGCCAACCCCTCCGATTCGGTGCGACCTGCCACCCCCGTATAGATGTCCTGCGCCGTCTCTCCCCGCACCGTGTCGCTCACGGTCTGCAGATAGTGGGCGGTGCCATAGGGACTGTATTCTCCGCGTGCGGTCTCCGCTGCGTCGTTGATCGCCGCCACAGCGGTACCGATGGGCTTGGTCAATAGCGTGCCGGCGTTCATCAGCGCACGGCCCAGTTTGCCGGCCTTGTCGTAGTTTTTCTTCGTATCGTATTCCGTGGCGGCAGTGTTGCGCCGTTGCAGGATGATCTTCAGATCGTCCAGGTACTCCTTGGCGGCCTCTGCCCCGGCAGTCTGATAGAGATAGTTGTATTTGTCGCGCTCCTCCGCAGTCATCCACGTAAGCTCTCCGTAGACGTTTTCGCTGGCAACCGCACCCTTGTTCCGGCTTTCCTCCTGTTGCCCGGAGACGCCGGCGGCGATGCGGTTGGCGATCTCCCGATTGTCCCAACCGTATTTTTTGGCCAATGCATCCGCATTGTCGTCGGTCACCCACCCGCCGTCCACCCAACCATAGTGGTCCTCGTGGTTGTCGGGATAGGTCGTCCCATAAGTGTCCTTGTTCACCGCCTTGTAGATGGGGTCCTCGTCGTGACGCTGCACGCCCTTGTTGGCGTCATAATCCGCGTTGTCGGCAAGGGCACCGTACTTGGTCTGGATACCGGTTGCTCGGTCAAAGAGCACCTTCTCCGCCTTCAAGGCGTCGATGCGGCTCATCAGGCGCTCGTACTCCTCGGTCTCCCTCGGCCGAAACCCCTTATTATGCAGCGTCGCCGCCGGATGGGCAACGGTCAACGTCTTGCTCCTTGCCGCATCCGCTTGGCTTTGCAGGTCGGCAATGGCATTGTCGTACTCCGCGGCGGTCTTATAGGTCAAGTTGCTCAGATCCGCAGAGCCGTAGATATACTGCTCTCGGGAGGCATCCACCGTAGGGGCGGCAGGAGCTTCCGTGTTCACCGTAGTTTTTTGACGGATCCTCTTGAAAGAGTCCGCAATGTTGACCTCGCCGCCGGTGGGGCGGTTGCCTGTCTGCACACCGGTCGTTTGTGTCGCCGTATTACGATGTTCACGGATCCGCTTCAGCGAGTCCGCAATGTTGATTCCGTTGTTCATAGGCTCCTCCCGATCTCTCAAAACACTCCGTCGTTATAGATGGCCAGCGCGGTGTTGTAATCCACGCCCAAGTTGTTGCAGGCCGCTTTCAGGCGCTGCTCATTGTTTTCGGCTTTGGCATTTGGCCAGTTGGTTTTCACAAACAAGGCTGCCGAATACGTGAGGGTGGCATTTTGAGCGGCCGGACTCATCGCCTTAAACTGGGCGTTATTCTCGGTCTGACTTTTGATCTTATCCGCCACCGCTTCACCGTCGCCGGCTTTACCGCTCCAAAGAATGCCCGTGCCGGTCATCTTGGTGGACAGACCGGAGGCGAAGTTCAGCGCCTGCGCGGCAACGTGATCCGACACAGCTTGATTACCCTTTTCACCGCCACCGGCCTGCTCATAGATCGTTGCCTCCTCGTCGGAATAGCCGGCGCTGTAAGCTTCATAGTAGGCCGCCGTCCGCGAGTTATCCAAAGGTGTCAACCCTTTGAGGGTCAACTCCTGATCCCGCTCCGCTTGGTTCTGTTTCTCCTGCCAACCGCGGGCCGTCTGGTTCTCTTGGCTCTCCCATTCTCGCGCCAGTCGGCTTTGATCCTCCTGCCACTGACGGTTTCTGTCATTCTCTCCGGCGGTGAAATCCCGCTCCATCTGATTCTGTTGGCCCTGCCAATCGCGGGCCGTCTGGTTCTCCCGACTCTGCCACTGACGATTTCTCTCGCTCTCCGCAAGAGATTCATCAAACTGATACTCACTCTCCGCCTGCTGACGAGCCTGTGCGGGCATATCCGCCATCATTTGGGTGTACCAGCTGTAGGTGTCTCGATCAATATCGATCTCGTTCTGGGCCTTTTTGCCCTCCGCCTCCGCCGTCAGCCGAGCGATGGCGTTTCTTGCCTCCTGGATCTTCTTTTGCTCGGCGCTGCGCACCCCGGCATCCGCGCGGCTTTTCTGCACCTCCAGTGCCGTATGCATACTGCCGGATAGGCCACTGTCGGTCATACCCATGTTGGCCAGGCTCTCCTTGATGCGCATACGGCTCACCGCGTCCGCCATGGCGTTCTTGTCATAGCCGGCCTGGCTCTCCATCGGCGCATTGTCGATCTGTTGCTGATACTGGCCTGTGGCAGCTTTGGTTGCCGTGTCGATACTTTTGTTGATCTTGTCGATGGTTTCCGCATCCGCCGCCTTACGGTTGGCGTGCTGCTCATCCACAGCGCTCTTGTTCTGCGCATAGATCTCATCATAGGTCTGCTGGCGCGTTTTTGTCATTTATCTCACAACTCCTTGCATTTTGACTTTAACCGTGATTCCGTCCACGGCCATCGGCGCTTCGCTTTCAAAGCGGAAGGCCACCGCCTGCACCATCCGCACGTTGGGGGTGGTCCGCATCCGTCGAATGAAGCCGGTTTGATTTTGCAGTCCCTGCTCCGTCAGGCGATAGCCGTCCTGCAGTTCGCCTTTTTCCGTCACATAGGAGACGCGGACGCTCCCACCGGCAGGGAATCCTATGCCCACGTACATCTGCTCAACGCTCTTTTTCTGATCTGCTCTATCGAAGTCCCACATCTTGGTGGTAAAGCAGCTGTGTACGGGTTCGTCACCGTCCGTATCGCCCTCCGGCACCGCCACCACACTTTTGCCGGTGCGCTCATCCGTCGCCGTCATCAGCATCGTCGTGTCGTCCGATACCAGTCCGGTAAAGGTCAGATGGGACGGAAACTCCCACACAAACCACGGTAACGCCTTGCGGGCGCTGTCCTCGTCGTTGTAGTAGTTAAAGCTGCCAAAGGCGCTGGTTTGCGTGTCCAGCAGATACATGCGGTTGTCCACCAGCACGATGTAGAACCCGTAGTATTCGCCCGCCACGGCTCTTTGCAGCGCGTCCCGCCCATGGGCCGTCATCTGCTGGCGGACGTTGCGGGAGATCATGCGCACGTTGCGCTCGCTGTACTGGTTCACCGTGGTGAGCATATACACCTGCCCCTTGCTGTCCGCCCACACCAGGCGGTTGTTCACCAGCCGCAGGGTGTCGGGGCAGTCGCACCCGATGACCGAGTGAATGGGGGTGATGGGGAACTGCGCCAAATAGTTGTTCAGCGCAACGCCGCCGCTTTCAGCAAAGGCCATACTCTCCTCCGTTCCGGAGGAGTACTCCGCCATATAGATCTCGTGTTCTTTGAAGATGATCAGCAGATTTTCCTGTTTTCCGAAGGCGGTGACCGCTTGGGAGCTGTCGCCGATGTAGCAACAATCCTTCTCGGGGAAATACAGCGCATTGTTGAGCCCGCTCCAGTGGATCAGATTGGGCTTGTCGGGGTTACCGCATACGAATAGGCGGGTACCGCCGGCAATGCCGCTTCGATCGCCGCCAAACCAAACACAACGGGTCATTTGGCATATCGTCAGGCGGTTTTGCTCGTATTCCCGAGAGCGCCACGCGGTTATTTTCAGATTGTTATCCGCCACAAAGGGCAATGCCGCATCAATATGGGTTTCCCCCTGATTGACGCCAATCAGTTTGAAGGAGATCGTGCCCTTTTCCGGCTTCATCGTTACCCGCAGTTTGACGCTGGTATAGGTCTCGGCGCTTTCTCCTATCTCGCCCGGCGTCAGATCCACGTCAGTCGGCAGCACGGCACCGATCGTCTTATCCACTTTCAGTGTGATCGGCACCACTCGCAGGGAGGAGGTATTCTTATCCCACAGGGTCAGCTCGATTTTGGCGGCGGTGCCGTCCTTTTCGTCCGCACGGTAGGTCCCCGGCAGATCGGTGGTCAGGTTGGTTTGCGGCAGTTGCCACGTATTAGATACACCGTCCGTCGTAAAGGTGCAGGCAAAGGCGCGGGTCAGCATGTTATAGTCCTCATAGACAGCGGCGCCGCTTTCCTCCGTATATTCCTCTCCTCTTCCGTTGATCATAACAGTGGGTACATAAGGTTCTGCATTGATCCATCCGGAATCTCCGGACGGTACCTGCGTGCCCCAGTTTTCTTTCAGCACACTGCCGTCTGACAGGAAATAGTACCAGTTGGTGCCCTCGGCGGATGCTCTGCCGCCCGCCTTGATACCCAAGGCGGTCAACCTGTTCACCGATTCCCGCATCGCGGCGCGGTAGATCTGTCCGGCGGCACCGGCGTTGGCGCCGGTATGCCACACGTCCCCCTCCGCCGACAATACGGCAGATACGAACTCCAGCACTCCGCCCTCCCCCTCCTGCAGGTTTGTCAGCAAGGTCTCTCGCTCGTTGACGCACTGGCGGATGTTGTAGTCCGATACCGGTGTGTGATAGGTGTCCTTGCTACTCAGTTTCAGTCCGGGGCGGGTGCGCAGGGCGCCTTGGTGCCACCACATATTCAGGCATTCCGTCAGCTGGTTATCCGCTATTTTGTTGGGACGGTCAAACAGATTCACGCCGCCTGACATCTGCGGCACCTCAACGGTAGCCCTCGCGTTAGGTCTCATCGCGTATCTCATAGGTTCCCTCCGTTATGCAGTGGTGCTCGCCATAGCAGCCAGCACCTGCTCTTTCTGCTCGGGACTCATCTGCTCATAGGCTTGCCGCTCGTCATCAGACAGGGTGCTCAGCAGCATTTCCTCGTCTGTGACACCACCCGTAGCATCGGCGGTTTCTTCATCCGCCATTAGCGCGGGGGACATCTTTGCGGTCACCTCTTTGATCAGGGTTTCCTGCTCCGGCACGCTGCCCTTGGGTAGGCGGTTCAGATACTGCACCGCATCGATCACACCGGCCTGGAACAGACCGTCCAAGGTCTGCCGCACGGTGATCTCACTCCACAGGCTGGCAGGACCCACGTCCACACGGGCGTTCACGATGCAGGCTTTGCACTTTTCACCGTCAAAGGGGATGTACCACACGCCATTCTCGTCCTGCATTTTCAGCTTACGCACGCCGTACATATTGACCCAGTATTCCGCCCAGATTCGCGCCACGTCTTCCACGAAGGAATAGAAGCGGTTTTCCAGCAACTGCAACGGCATCGTGGCTGCCTCGCGCACGGCGATGATGGCGCTGGTGTTGTCCGGACGCATATCGCCCAGTGCGGCATCGTTGGCGCCAGCCTGAGAGAGGGTGGTGCTCATCATTCCGTTGATCAGGTTGTCAAATTGAGGAGTAAAGTTCGGCGGGCTTACGTAGCGGATGGCATCATTAAGGGCGTTTTCACCGTACACCTCGACAATTTGTCCGGGATCGTTGGTGATTGGTTCCGATACTACGTCGCGGTTGACCAGCATGATCGGCATTCCCATCATCATCACCGCCTCTGCCGATGCCGTTGCCGCTCGGTTGATGGCGATCTGGTTGGGGACCAGATGCGTCACCTCGCTGACCCCGTAGGCGCAGTTGGCCATGCTTTCCCAGTTGATCCGTGCAATGGGATACAGCTGGAGGGCGGTATCCCACGCCGGACGGATCACGGCGCCTTCCACCACCCGCACCGCCATGATCTTGTAGGACACGCCGTCCTTGCTGTATTTTTTATACAGTTTGGTGATGACGGTGGCTTTCCTTTCCTCGGCGGCGGCTTTGTGGTTGTCTTCTCCGGCCATATATTCTGTTTGGTTATCGGCCTTGATGGCGTCGACTTCCTCCGCGGATCGCCCGTTTCGCCGCGCTTCCCGCTTCAGTTCGTCCACACTTCTTCTCTGCACCAGCAGGATATAGGGTTGTCCCTGCACGTCGTCCAGCGTCGGATCGCCATAGTAGACATTCTCTACATCCAGCACCTCACATCGGATGTCGCCGATGATGGGGGATTTTTTGCCGTCGTCGGCATATTGCCCCGTGCGGATGGTATCGTCCCAGTAGGTATACAGGATGCCCGTTCCGGTTGTATAGGCTTTGCGGAGCGCCAGGCTTTTCAGCTCGTCGAATTTGACCCGCTCCGCCGTCACTTTATAATGGTCGGTCAGCATGTCCATCAGCAGGTTGATCTCGTCCTGTTGGGCGATGCTTTCCACATCCTGACGATCGCCAATGCTCTGCTGGCGATATTCTTTCTTTTTCTGCGCCACGCGCTCTTGGATCTCACGGGTATAGGGCACGCCCTCCGCGGTGTATACAGCAGACAGTTGGGCACCCGTCACCATCGCCATCTTGTACTCGCCGATGCGCTTGATGATGTTATAGCGGATCAGAGGCTTTCCCTCGCCAGCCTGCACACCATTCCACTGATCACCGATGTAAAATCGCTCGTTGATACGGTTCTGTTCATACAGACCTCGCCGCCCGAGGGCACCCTTATAGTCGGCGCCCTTCTTGTATTCGGTGAAGATTACGCTCGGTTCATTCCATTCTGTTTTCTCTTTGTTCATACACAATAGCTCCTTTCAAAGCGCATAAGAGACACCACCGATCCCTCGATGATGTCTGTTATACGTTCATCCCTCCGGAATGGGGATGCGGTCGGTGACCCTTTTGCTGCCGCGGGGTACACTCTGTCGCCGCCGGTCGTATTCTTCCGCAAAGCGGTTGTAGTTGTCCCCGTCGTTTTCGCTGTGCGCAAGATACATAGCCACGCCGGGCACTGCCACCAACAGCGCAACGTCATCTGCAACAGGCAGTTCCGTGGCCAAAGTGTCCACCTTAACCGGCTTTTCTCCTTGGATACGCAGTATATCGGTTAACACCACATTGAGCACCGGCAGACTGCGACGGATCTGCTCTGCGTTGAGCGCGTTGTCCGGCTCGCCCGTCGGAGTCGTATAGTTTAATTGGAGCAGCGCCTGCTCCACCACCTCGTATCCCGTCATAGGCGGCTCACTCCTCCGTTTTGGCGTTCTTGCCCTTACCCTTCGGTGCGTTGGTCTTCTTCGTCTCCTCCGCGGGGTCGGGGTCCTCATCAGCAGGCGGCTGGGTTGTCTCCTCCTTCGCGGGGTCGGGGTCCTCATCAGCAGGCGGCTGGGTCGTGTCTTCCTCCGCAGGGTCGGGGTCCTCATCAGCAGGCGGCAGGGTCGTCTCTTCCTCCGCAGGGTCGGGGTCGATCAACTTGTAACCTTTGCTGAGCAGTTCATCCCTCTTGTGCTCACTTTCTACGATTTTCTGCACGTTACCGTGCTCGCTGACCAGTGTAAACATCGTTTTTCCTCCTTTTTGATCGTTAGCGCAAAAACGGGTCAAGGCCCGAGGGTTTTTCCCCCGGGCCAAAGGCTCCGTTTAATATACGTAGGCGTAGATGCCGGTCTCGTACGACCCCTTAATGAAGGCGTCGTAGTACACGCGATAGTCGCCCTTCCAAGCATCCGCGTTGATGTTCTCGCTGGGCTTGAAGATGCGGGTCTTCTCGGTCTTTTTGACCAGGCTGCAGGCCTTCTTGGGTACCACCAGCAGACCGATGCTCTTGGCGGAGCCGGTGGGCACAAAGCCGCCCTCGGTCTGACCCTCGGTGGAGCCGTCGTTGAAGGTGTAGGCGCTCTTCATGCGGTTATCGGTCACGGGAATGATCGCCACGTCGTTGAGCTTCTTCACCTTGGTGGTCATTTCGCCGCGCTTAAAGTCGCTGATGACCAGCTGGCGGTTGATCTCCGGGGTGTTCAACATGGCAGAGTGGAAGGTGGAATCCACAAAAGCCACCAGCTCCTCATCATAGCCCACGGCGTTCTGCACCTTGCCGATAGCCTCGGTGATCATCTTGTAGGCGGCGCTGGCAGGGGTGCCGGTGACCGTCTGGTTCTTGGTTGCGGCCAAACCGGCCAGCTTGGACAGCACGTAGGCGTCCATCTCGGGGATCACCTTCACGCGCACAAACTCGCCCATGGTCTTGCCCATAAGGTCGGCAATGCCGCTCTCGTCCGCATCCTGATCGTCGATCTGGAAGCTGCGGCCGCGATCCTGCTGCAGGGTAAAGGGGGTGTTGGTGACCGACACGGCACCACGGACAAAGCCGGTGTCACGGTCATAGTCACCCAGACCCTGCATATCCACCTCGGGGATGAGCACGGTCTTGGCACCGACAAACTTTGCCTGCAGCACGTTGTCGGCAAACATACCGGTGACGGAGCGCTGCACCAGAGCCTTGTCCAGCGCATCGGTCAGTTTTTGATTGGCGGTAATGGAATTGATAGGCATATGTTTCTCTCCTCTTCTTTGTTAAAATGCGGATTCAACACCGCGCACCAGAGCGGCCGCCGCTTCGTCCATATCGCCGGAGGGCGGATGATCCGCCATGCTTCCGGTGGAGGCTTTGGCGGCTGCGGCCTGTGCCGCGCGGTTCTTTTCGATTTTCTTGCCTTCGCGCCGTTCATAGCGCAAATAGGCATCCAACAGATGACGTCCGTTTTTCACGGCGTCGTTGACCACCTCTTGGGGGATGGTCCCGTAGTCCGTCACCTCGGGATACTCCTCGCGGAGCTCGGCAAACTCGGCAGCTAGGCGATCGGTCAGGGATCGCTCAGCGGCGGCCTCCTGTTCCTGTTCCTGCGCTGCGCGGGCGTTGCAGGCGGCGCGGCGCTGCTCCAGATCGTATTTCAGGAGCTTCTGCGCTTCCTCCTCGTTTCCTCCCGTGATTTGCAGTTTGCTTTCCAGCAAGTGACGTTCCTCCGCCCGCGACCAGGCGGCAACAAATTCCGCCGGAGACTGCCCTCGGGCGCTGGCCATCATCGCCAGTTGATCCATCATCTCCTGTTCCGACTCCCGCAGCATACCCAACTGGGCGTAGCGGGTGGCTTCCTCCGTCGATAAATCCCGCGTCTCGTGGCGGAACTTTACCGGCAACACAAAAGTGTCCGGCTCTTGCGCTTCTTCCTCCGCCTGAGTCTCCGTCGGTGTGGTGCCCTCAGGCTGCTCTTCGGCTTCGGTTTCCGCTGTGGTTTCCACCGCCGCCTCGTCTTCGGCGGTGCTTTCGGTCTCGGTTGCCTCCGGTGTGGTGTCCTCGGCTGCCGTAACCTCCATAATCTCTTCGTCCATTTTCTTTCCTCCTTGCCCATGGTGAGGGCTCGTCGTTATATGCAAAGGCGGCTGTTATTCGCCGCTTTCTGCCAAGATGGTGTTGCGGTTGATCGGCTTCTGTGGTTCACCGTCATAGCGCATAAAGTTTTGGTGCTCCCTCTTGCATACCGCCCGCTCCGTTTCGTCTGCCGCCGTCCGCGGCATAGGAGGCTTGCGGTCTGCTTTTTTTGCCTTCACAGGCGGTTTCAGCCCGGATCGATAAAAGGCCGCCACAGCCACAACGAGGGCGACCACGCTCAACAGTTCTCCCATCGGTATCGTTTTTCCCCTTTCTCCAGGTGGCAGATCACCTCCGCCACCTCGTCCATTTCTTCCGTCAGCAGATCCAGCTGACGCGGATCGGCGCCGGCGGCTCGCTTTTTCTCTTCCAGTTCTTGCAGCGCGGCAAGGGTTTTGCGGTATTCCGTGATAACACTCATAAGAAACCTCCCCGCATATCCTCCGCCGTGACGCTGGTGCGGCTTTGCCGCGGCGGACGGGGTTTGTCCACAGGCGGCTTAAACGCCGCCACGTCCTCCATGGCGTAGCGCAGGGCATCCATCAGATGGTTGTCCCGATCCACCGGCTCATTGATTGCCTTGCCGGTCTTATCCGTCTTCCACCGATAAACACCCAGCTCCGTCGCCGTGTTCCAGCAGGCGCTGTGTACGATGATCTTGTATTCCTGCAGGCGGGTGATGCCGTTGATGATGCTATCGCGACCTTTGGTTGCTGCACACACTCTGGTCAGTCCCAGCCGCCGCAGATCGTCGTTGCTCTTGGGTTCGGCGGCGTCGGCACGGATGCGCTCTTTTTTGTATCCCTTCCGCGTGATCATCGCGGCAATATCCGTGTTGAGCATCTTGTGCTCATAGTGCTCGTCGTATATGTAGATCACCCGCTCCATCGGATTCACAGCCGCCGCGATGAAGGCGGTGGGGTCGTTGGTGTATCCGTAGTCCAGCCCGAATACGTGGCGCCATTGCCACGGTTTTTCAGCGGTCACCTCTTTGATGTCAAAGGTGTTCACCGTCCAGTTTTCCAGCACCAGCCCTTCCGCCACGCCCCAGTTGCCCAGCCCGGCCACGTCGTATTTGCGGGGCTGTTTTTGCTTCATCCGCTCATAGATGGCACGATCCTCGGCGTCTAGGAACTCGTTGCACAGATAGTTGGTGGTCATCACCAGCGCATCCTCCGGCGGATCGTCGAAGAATCGGCTTTTCAGCCAGTGGTGCTCACTCCACGGGTTAAAGGTCACGGTGGTCTGTTTAAACAGCGGCTCCGGCACCTTTCCACGGGGCACCGACAGATCCAACTTGTCGAAGTCGTCCTCTTTATCAATCTCAAAGGCCTCCTCCAGCCACACCCAGCACAGGTGTCCTTGCGGCACCGTCAGAGAGGCCAGCTTCTGCACGTCATCCATACCACGGAACAGAATCCTCTGCCCTGTGGGCAGATAGGTCATCTCCAGCGGACTTTTGGTGGTCCTCCACCACCGCTCGGCGTGCAGCCGGCGGATGGCCCACTGCAGCTGGGATACGGTACTGCTGCGGTGGGTGTCCATAACCTTACGCACCACCAGCAGATTGGCACCAGGATGCTTCATCAGGTGATAGATGTACCACAGTGCTGTCGTGCTGCTCTTTTTGCTGGCCTTGCCGCCCTTGACCACCCGATAACGGCGGCGGCAGTTCCAGAACTCGCGGTATCCCGCTCCGATGATCTCCGGCAAATACACGGTGTTTTCGTTGTCCATGCGATCCATCACTCTTTTATGTCCTCCTCTCCGGAGTAAAAGACGGGGCCGCTGTGCTCTTCCGGCTGCTCCTTGCGCTCAAACATACCCAGGTGCTTGCCCGCCAGCTCCAGCGCCTTCACCGCGCCTCTGGCGTCGATCTGATATTCGCCGGTAGGTACCATCTCGTGGTTTATGTAGTCCCATTTCATTACCGGCTTTTCCGCTTTGCAGATGGCCACCACGTCCATCAGCTCAAGGATCACCCGCTCCTGGGTGAGCATTAGCCGTTCCGCCATCTCCTTTTGGATCTCGCGAATCCGTTTCAGGATACGGGGGTCCTTCATCAGCTTGCATCCCATTTTCGCGGCGTTTTTCTCGGAATAGCCGGCGCGGATGGCCGCCTTCGTCTTGATATAGTCCAGTGTGTATTCCAAGCAAAATCGGTCTTCTTTCATTGTCAGCGGGCGCTCGTCCATCGGCTCACCTCCGTGCTCGTCGCCTCGTTTTGGGTAAAAGAAAAGCACCTTGCCGCCGACGTTTGTGTCGGTTGCAAAGTGCTTTCGTTATGATCCGAGGATTCTTCCGCACGGCTGATGGTGCCGCCGTTTTCTCTCCCCGGCCGGGGCCGTGCGCCTCACGAGCAACACGGCACGATCCCTTTATGTTGTTTGTTTCCCCCACCCCACAAGAGGGAGCCGATCCGAAAATCGCCAATCGGACCCGCTCCCTCCCGATGAGAAAAGGAATGATAGCAGAGAAGCTCTGACGGTGGAGGTATCCTCTACACGCCTCTCTACACTATCATTATAGCATGGTTTTTCGGTGATTTTGTCCCAGGTTTGTCCCAAGTTTTGCGGCGCATAGAATAGAGGTAGAGTATAATTCGGAATGGTACCCGCGTGCGCAGGCGGCGCCTTACCTTTTCTTCCCCTTTTTTGGGGTTGTGTCTATATATCCCATCCGACAGGCAAAGTGCCACAGCGCCACCTCCCGCAGGCGATACACCTCGGAGCGGCTGATGTGCAGGCGGTCTTCCAGCCGCCTTACTGCTTGACCGGGCTTGAGCCCACGACAGAAGAACAGTTTGAGTGCCAGCCACTCCTGCTCATCCAGAGCGGCGGCCACATGATCCACGTGGCGCAGGTGAGCGCGCACGGCTTTTTCTTTTTCGCAGAGCACCCGCTTTTCATCCATCAGCGCTTTCATTTTTGCGCTGGGCTCCTTTTCTCCGGCGACTATGTATCCGAGCTCCGAGGCGGCCACCATATCGGCGTCCAACTGCTGTATCTGAACCCGCAATCCTTCCACCGCCTGCCGCTTCGTTTCCAGCTCGCTCAGATCCTTCTTTGCCTGCTCGATCCCGTCCATTCTTTCGCACCACCTTTCCGCTTCTCACTTACCCCAGTTTAAAAAATCCAGCACACCGCGGGTGTTATAGCGCACCCGATACGGGGCAGCCTCCTCACGGGTCATAAACTTGTGGCCGAACAGTTCCTTCATCCGCTTCCAGTCGGTCCAAGGCACCGTGGCATACACATCACCAAAAGATACCACCACAAAACAGAGTGCGTTCATCGCACTGTGGTTATCCAGATATTCCCCCTGCTCCTTGGTCACGATCTTCTGCTCGATTTTGCCGGTGCGGGTGGTCTTGGCCTCAAACATGACCGCCCGACCGCTGCTCAGTGTTCCTTGAAAATCCGGTTGCGCCTTTTTGCCGAAGCAGCAGACAAACTGCCCGTTCTCCATCGGCCGCAACACCCGCATCGGCTCCGGCGTTTTTTCAATGGCAGCCAACCCCATCGCACGGTAATACCCGCAGGCGACGAGGATCTGTTCCTCCAGGGCAGCGCCCTGTGCCCGGTTCTTGGCACCAATAAACTTGGCCCGCTCCGTCTTCTGTTCGGCTTTCATTCCCGCCACCGCTTACAGAGTGTGGCAGCCCATCCCATCGATGAGCCGGATCAGTTCTTCCCGAACTTCTCCAATTACGTCCTTTTGCACCTCTAGTTCACTCCTCATATTCTGCGCGTCCGGGTATTCTTCTTTCGGTATTTCGCCACCCAGCATCGCAACCCTTAAGCATCGAGCCAGGTACAGATTTTCCCGCATCATTTCCACACATTGTCCGTGTATCTCGATGATGGTGGGTTGCTTTTCGCGTTTGTCTGCGCAGGTGGAGCGAGCGCACGCTTCCTCATCAGGATACATGCCCGTTTTTGCTTCGTTCATTCTTCTTCCTCCTGTTCGTCTTCTGCCCTCGTGGCATAGGGCACCTCGTAGTCGCTGGGCATATAGTCCAGACCCGCCACTGTCACGATGCAGGGTTTAATGCTCATAATAACGAAGCCTTTTCGCGTGTAGGCTTCATCTCTCCAGATACCGTCCACGTGCACCAGGCAACTGTTGCCCGTGTAGGTGTCCAGCACGGGGTTGTATTCGTTCAGCGCCAGCAGGTCGCCATAGCGGAACGGACGATCATCCACCCGCACCTCAAAGGTTTTTCTGCCGGCGATCACCTCCGAAAAGTATTCCGGATGAATCTTCAATGCGTGGATCATTGTCCTGCCTCCTTCTCAAAGGTCTGCCGCAGGGCGACGAGTAGGCTCTGAAGATCGTCCAGCCAGTCCGCACGCAGCACTCCCTGTCTGGGTAAGATTATCGCTTCCACCATCAGCCCTTGCTTGGCCACGATATACACGTTCCCTCGCCCATCCGTCCTTTCATACAGCATACAGTCACCGTTTTCTCCCGGTTCCAGCGGTTTGATGTACTTCTGCTCGATGAACGTCACGCCGGCACTGGTGCGCAAGCTAACCAACGGCATTCCGATGGGCTGCATCTGAATCTTTTCATAGAATACCGGCTGTTCCTGTCGGACCACGTCTGCAAAACACAGGTGTATCGGTAGCGCACCCCGCTCCTCCACCTTCACTTTAGCGGACAGCGAGTATACCGCCCGCACCGCCTCCTCGTTCATATGGGGCATTTTGAGCAGCGGCCAACAGGCGTATCCGTCGGAGATCCATTGCATATCCCCGTCCTCATACAGAATCAGGTTCCCGTCCTTCTTGCATAGTTCGATCACTTTTTGATAGTTAATGCTCATACTGCGTATCCTTCCTTTCTCATTTGCTCCACCGCCTTGGGGTATCCCAACCACTGGCCGGTGATTCGTTTGTGTTCTGCCTGCCAGGCGCCGATGGCCTCCAGCGACACCGGCTTGGCTTTGGCCTGTTCCATCTTGCGGCGGGCCTCCTCATGGCGGCGGTGCCGCTCCGGATAATCCATTTCGGCCATTCCTCTGTCCCGGCAGTTCTGGTTGCAGAACATAGCCTTGCTGGAATAGCACGCAAACACCGCACCGCACACGATACACACCGCCTTCTGCGGCTCCCTCGGTTTCATCCCGTATCACCCACCCTTTCTTTTACAAGGTTGTTTCTTATCTCCCAAAACTCGTCTAAACAAGCATTCCAGCCCTTGTTGTATTCTTCATTTTCTACGCATTTTTCGTTTAAACGGGGCGGTCTGCAATTCCAAAACTCTTTGATTGCTTCGGATTTGATTTCACTATACATTTTGCCAATGTAGGCAAATTGCTTGTTTTCTTTCTGCAACCTCTCAATCTCTGCATTTTGGCTTTCGTTTTCCTTTTCAAGCCTTTCGCATTCAATATCAAGGTAACGGAATTGTTGTTGCAAATCTTCATACTCTGCCTTTGTAGAAGTCAAATCGTTTTGCAAAGAAGCTAAATCAGAAGTCAAATTTGAGTTCTCTGCTTGTAACAAATCAATGTGTGCTTGTCTCGCCTCATTCTCTGCTTGCAGGTGGTTGATTAGGTCAAGGGCATATTTCATTATTTTTTCGCCCCCTCTTATTGGCGAGTCACACTCTTTATCAATCGGACAACCATTTTCACAACCATAACTTCCGCTACTGCAACACTCCAAAGCCTTAATAATCTCGTTATCGGTCACTTAAACCACCCCATTCTGTCACACAACCAATTCATTACCAACGGCACAACAACACCGCCAAGCACGATAGAAACAATGACAACTAACATATCACCCATACTCATTCTCCTTTCGGCGGTTGGGGCAAGGGCATCCAATGGGTGACATTTACAGAACACCCCTCCACTAAAAACAACTTGTATTCGTACCTTCCGACAGCCATCGTGTTTTTTGCGTGTTGCGTAGGATTGAGGTTGTTTTTAGCATACTGTAATAAGACGAACTCACCGGCTTCCGGCAACCTATCCTTGACCGAAATCCACTCCTGCACCGTTACGCCGTGGGCGATAAGATAATCAGCAACATCGCCCCAAGTTCTCGCTCCAGAACGCTTGTCAAGTTCTTTAATCGCACTTCTAAACAAACATATCAGCCTATCTCTCATTGTCTGCCCTCCTCAATTACCTCTAAACAACGGGTTCCTTTTCGTGTTTCGCCAGTTTTGCGATTAAGCCAAACTTGATATTGTGAATAATATTTAGCGAAACATTTACAAAATCCATTACACTCCTCATAATGCTCAACCCACTCGCCGCAAAAGGGACATTGGTGCTTAACTTTCCTAATCATTGTCTGCACCGTCCTTTTCGTAGCATTTAAATGTGCTAACCTCTGCCATTACGCCGAATACCGCACCAAAATATTTAATAAAACTATCTCGGTCAATGTTGTGCTTGTCTGCGCAATCAATCAAGTCGTTTAATGTTTGCTTAATAATCTCGTTCAATTCGACAAATTCAGCGTCTTTTAAGTTAGTCATTCACCATCACCCTTTCCGTCCATCTTTGCACCGCAATTGGGGCAGTACGCCGATTTGATTTTTTGGTTTGCATACTGGGTGCGATATACTTTTTTGTGACAAACGGAACAATACACACCCTCGTTTGCACACTCGTCAAGCAAAAACCAATGTCCGTGCCGTACCTCTACCACATCGGCTTTGTTTTTGAAATGCACACATTTTTCGTTCTCGTTCCCAGTATGGTGAAAAATGCAAATATCATAATGTATGCAATCCTCGCAAGTCACTTCACGCTCGATATATTCAGCCATCTGTTTCACCCTTTCCGTCCGCTCTCGCCCCGCAGGCTTTGCACTCCTCCGGCGGCACGGCGTTCTCCACCGTCACCGTCAGCGCCCCACAGTCAGAGCACACGTACCCGGGCAGCACATCCGCTCCGGTCTGTTTAATCCACTCCATCCTGCGCCACCTCCTTGCATTTGACTGCTAACTGCTCAAAATACGCGGCAAGTGCAGTCCCGGTACGGGCGGCCTTGTCACCGTCGGCCTGTCGGATCTGTTCGATCTGATGCAGCAGATTGTTGGCGGTCTCCTGGAGTTGGGCAAAGTAAATATCCACCGCACGATAGTCACCGTCAGCCGACACCACGGTGCTCTCGCGGACACGTCGCATCTCATCGTTGTGCTGCGCTGCCATCTCCCTGCGGACCCGCTCCTCGATCTCCGCTTTTTCCTTTTCGGCCTGGGCGGCAGCCTCCTTGGCGGTAGATAGGTCTGCCCTCACGGCGGCCGTTTCCTTCTCCAGTTTTTTGTTGAAGGTGGCCTCCAGCTTTGCCTTCAGCTCCTTCTCGATGCGTTTGATGATCGCCGGATCCGGCTCCACGGTGGCGGTAACGTTCACCGGCTCAGACGGCTGGCTTTTCATCTCCTCGATCTCCCGCAGCAGCTCCTTGATGGTGTCGTGCTGGCGGTCCATCTTCTCGGCCATCTCCGCCTCCTTCTCCTCAAACAGGTTGATCTGCTCGCCCCGGCGGTTGTTCTCCGCCACCAGCGCCTCAATTTCCTTGACCGTCATGCCGGCCAGATCGTTCTCCTCGACAAATTCTTCCCGCTCCACTGGCGTGATCTCCGCCAGTAGGCTCAATTTGGTGATGCCCAGGCCGGCGTTCTCTTCCATCATCGTCTGTCCCAGCCGCTCTAGGGTGGAGATATAGGTGTATGCCTGCCGGGCTTTGATGCCAGCCATCTCCTCAGTGTATTTGTCAAAGGTCTCCATACCCAGAGACAGATACGCCTTGGTATCTCGCATTTCCTTGAGATACCGGGCGGCGTCCACCAGGTGATGGGACGCCATCCGGTAGTTGTATACGATATTTTTGTGCAGCTCTTTTGCCTGCTCCTCCACACTAAGAGGAGAGTTGACATTGACCATCTTTTCCATCCTTATGCGCTCCTTTTCTTTTGTTTAGGCTGTTTTGCTACCGTTATCTGCTGGCACAGCCAGGGCTTCAGTACGTCCCGCTCCCATTGTGCAACAAAGGCCAGCACCTTGGGCGGGATGCGGTGGGAATGCTCCTTGTGTTTTCCATGCCGCTCGTTTCCATAGCCGTGCAGCTGATTGCGGCGATAGGCTCCATTGTCGCCGAGGGTGTAGTCCATCGTATAGTAGCTTCTCTCCGGGCGGCGATAATGCCGCACAAAAAACACGATGACCTTCTCCTGTGTATGTCTGGACCCATAGGATCCCACACAGTGGCGCAGCACATTTCCCTCTTGCACAAGCTCATGGTTGCTCCTGGGCAGGCGCACGCACAGTTGGCCGTCTGTCCATTCCAGAGCAGCGTACTTTTCTGCTACCCGGGCAAAGGCAAGGTCGATCTTTTTATCCCGGATTGCCGCACGGCGATTGCTTTCCCGGTCGTGCGTTTCCTCCAGATTGCGGGGCCACCGCTCCCATGCGGTGATGGTCTCACCCGCTTCCTCCCGCTCGTCCAGCATATCCCACAGATCGCACAGCATTTCCGCCGATCGGGTGGGGTCCTTTTGCCGAGCGATATACCGGGCTGCCTTATCCAGCCATCCCTCATCATCCTCCCCGGCAGCATAGGCGGTCAATTTGTCCAGCGCCTCCACTCCGATGGCCCGGCGGTGGTTTTCGTATTCGGTAGCAGAGATGCGGGCGGAATATCCCCGATAGCGAGCCCAGTTTTCCAGCATTCCTACGTTCCATACAGCGGACAGTTCGCTCATTTCCTGCTTAGTCATGCCCAATTGATGCCCTGGGCGTGCCTTCGACAGATCTGCCCACTCGATACGCACCCGCCCGGAGCGATTTCCATAGTTCAGATGCCCGTTGATCTGTCCGTCGATATCTTCGGCCACTTGCCCGGAGAAGCCTGCTTTCAACAAATTCTCAATATATGGATGGCGCCTCCACTCCTGCATATAGGCCACCGGAAAGCCGCCGCCGGACAGCAGATATTCTTCCAGCCCGGTTTTTTCAGCGGTGGTCCCGTCCAGCGACGGCACTTGATCCCACATCAGTCCGCCAACTTGTTTGTGGTTGACGGCGTCATAGTTGTAGTAGAGGGTCAGAAAAGGATCGTCTCCTACCGTTCGTGCCCGCTCCCAGCACGGAAGGTCGTATGTGCCTCCGTAGCTATTCTGCTTCACGTGATTATACTGGTGCAGGTTCCCCTTCTCCGTCACCACATACGCTCTTGCGGGACGGATATCTGTCAGATTGGTAGCTCCGTAGATTACACGGCGATACAGCCAGGTATAGATCACTGCATAGGGGCCAATGCTGCCCACGTTGCCCAGCATGATCTGGAATGTCCTTCCGTTCTCGATGGATGCCTTGTGGATCAGTTGCACACCACACTCGCAATAAGGACAGTTGAGCGTCTCTCCCTCCGGAATGTTGATCGCATACTCGTCGTCCGGTGCTACATATCCGGGCCACCATCCGTTTTCTTGTAACGAGATGCGTATACCTTTCATCCGAGCCCTCGGGTTGCTGGCCCAACCCGTCTCAAAGGTCTCGCCGCACAGGGTGCAGGTGCACACGGCTCCGTGACGGGGTACCGTCCGGACCGGTCCGCACAGAATGTCCTCCGGCGAAGCTGCTTCTTTCGGATCCGGGACGTAAACCGTGTCCCGATGAAACAGCAGATAGTCTTCTCCGATATCCACCATGGTCTCAGCCCAGTCCCACAGTTCCCGGGGCGGCTCAGTGGGCAGATAGCGAACGATGTCTTGAAGCGTCATTGTCAGACACCTCCCAACAGCTCCGCAATGGATACGATCTTACCCGGTGGCTGTTCCTTCTGCTGGTCGCCTGCGCCCGGCAGGCCATAGAACTCTCGCAGGATCCGCTCCGCTTCTTGAGGAGGGCAACATCCCTGGTTGCCCTTTTTATTTTTCCGGGCATATGCTTCGATTTTCCGCTCTGCCTTTGCCAACGACATCTCCGGAACCTGCAGATCTTGCTCCAGTAACGGTATGCACGCAGGCTCCTTGAGGCACATATCCTTTAGTTGTTCTCCGACCATCCACACAGCAGTCCCCTCATGCCCTCGCTGCTGTTCGGTGATTCTCTCATAAATGTCCATCCTTCCCATCCTTTCCGTTTTTGTGTGTACACGTACATTCGCCATGCTTCCAGCGCCGGCATCCGGCGCACTGCTTTTCCTGTTGTCGTTCCGCATACAGCAGTACGCCGGCGGCGCCGATCAGCAGCCCGCCCAGCAGAGCCATCACAAAGGTGTATGTTTCCACTGGTCCACCTCCTTCCCTCAATTCCTCATCCTCACTCGGCGACATATCGCCACATATATAGTCTCCTGCACCGGCAGGCCGTTCTCCTCGCTCACACCCTCAAAGCTGGCGTTCTTGTCTATGTAGTACCCCTTGCGCTGGGCCGCCTCCTTGCGCCACTGCTTGGCGTCGATGATCTCCACCACCGGCTTTGGGTGGATCAGGTTGCGGCTTTGTCGGTACCTACGTTTGCATATGGCGCCCGTATCGTTTCGGCTCTTGTCGGTCTCCTTGATCAGATACTCCGCCAGCTCGCCATACTGTCCCGAATCGTCCAGCGGCGACCAGGGAAAACGCAGATGCAGCGGCTCTCCCCGTTCCCGCTCCTCCTCTGTGTAATAGGTCTCTGCCAGCAGCCGCTTCCACAGCCGTTTTACCGGCTCCATCCCACCCGGCAGGTTGGGGATCACCATGTGATGGTGGATTCGCTTGTGCTTATATTCGGTGGGCTGCACGTATTTCAGCTCCACCCCGTGCTCCTTATAGAGCTGCCGCAGCCACCGTAAAAACTTGTCCATATCCCGATAGGCTTGACCGGGTGTGGGAGGTTTGCTGTTGGGATAGGTGAATATGGCGTGCCAGTCCCCCGGGTTAAAGTTGGCGTTGAGGGTTCTCCGCAGCTCCGCTATGGCATTGCGTCGGTTGACCGCTTCCTGTGCTTCGCTGGTGGTGCCGATGTTACCCCCCCGCGGAATCTTCTTCCCATAGCGTGCTGAATAGGTCTTTTTCACCTCCACCGTCCGGCCGGCTTTCCACGTCTTCCGGATATACACGCTTCTCCCTCCTCTCCCGTCGGTGATCTAATACTCTTAGCAAGGCCGCAACAGGGGGCGGAAATCCCCCTGTTTTCGCGGTCTTTTTCGGTTTCCAAGGTGTGCAAAAAGCGGTTGATTTCTCACCGCTTTTGTGCTATACTTTTTGTAGCGGCAAAGCGCCGCCGAGAGGATCCCATCCCCTCTTGACCAGTCCCGACGGAACAGCCCTTCCGTCGGGGCTTTTTTTATGCTCATCGGTAGGCCTCCACCAGTGCCTCCACGCTGTCGTAGACAGGCTTCCCGATATAACGGCAATAGACGGATTCCAGCGTGGCGCCGTTGGACCCTTGCCATCCGGGCAGCATCACCACCACGTCCGCCACGTCGATCATAGCAAAGCAGATTCGCATATACTGCTCGGTGGTCATTCCCTCCGGCAGAGTGGTGGGGTCCAGTATTCGGGTCACCCCTTCCCGCACAAGACTCCATCGATTTTCGCAAAAGGGTGCCCAATAGTCTTTGACACCAGTGATCGGCCCGGCTATATACACCACCGGTGCCCTCTTCGGATCGATCATTCCCTCACCTCCTGATCCCAGCAGGCTTCGCAGCCCCTTATCATCGTTTCCTCGTCGGTCTCAGGGTCATCAATGGCACAGGCTTCGCTCTTGGTCGGCCCACCCGTTTTCACCAACCCCATCGCAGTCAACTGCAACAGCACCACCGCAGCGCCCAGCCAATAGGCCCACGCCACGGCATCCGCCTCGATGCCCATCACCACCAAAAAGCTCAGCGGCAACGTTACCAGCAGGATCCCTGCCGCGATTTGCTCAGATGTCTTCATCCACATATACCTCCTCATAGCGCACCCGCACCGGTTGGCGGGCGGCGATCTCTTCCTGCTTGTCCATAAAGTCGTAGGTCATCAGCTGCCACGGCGTTCGGGTAGGCGGTGGACACGCCTCGGCGTATTTGGCCACCATCTCTCGGTCGAATTGCCGTCTGTCCCGCAGCGTCGTTGGGCTGTCCGGTCGTCTCCCCAGCCGTAGCTGACGCTGGGTCCACTCTCGTATCATTACAGGGTGCCGCAGATCGGTCAGGTACCCGGCACCGTTCTCCGCCCAGATTCCTCGCAGATCTTCACTCATACGCACGCCTCCTTTGGGTCGGTATCACAGGAGTTGTCCCGCTCCGGTTGAAATTTCGGCCGATAGGTCCACAGATCCTCCTCGGCCTTCTTCACATCAAAACTGCTATGCTCCGGGTTGGTTTGTTGCACCCGACTGCGCCTCGAAGGTAGTGTTCCCTCCCTTTCCTTGCGCTCCCAGGTGCGCACCGCCGCCTTCCAGTCTTTCATTTTGACCCGTCCCACCATCCATCCGTTGGATTCGTAGTGGTCGTGGATGGCTTGTCCGTCCAGTCCGTTGCCCCGCTCCCGGCAATAGTCGTTGATCTCCTCCACCGTCGGCTTTTTGAAAGGGCCGGCGGTCTTTTTTTGCTTCGTCTTTTCCTCCGGCGCAGGCGGCGGTGGAAAATACACCAGTTTTCCCGCCGGGGTAAACCGCGCCTGCTGCTGCTCCTCTTCCGCTACGGCGGTGGCGATGGCCAGCGCCCGATAGAGGAATAGCCGTTCCGCCACGGCAGCCACCTTGGCAACAGCCAGCAGCTGCCCGTTCTCCTGGATCTCAAACCGCTCCCCTGTCTGGATCAGCCGCACATCGCGATAGGCGAATACGATGTCATGCAGCACGGCCGTCACCTCCTCATGGCAGGCTTGCGGGGCTTTGGCACCACCGTCATGGCGCTGCCGTCCCGTTTCAGCACCACCAGCTTGTCCGGATCGTTGCCGATCAGCAGCCACTCCTCCGGCTCAAACCCTTGGTCGCTCAGCAGGATCTTCTGCTCCCGGGTCAGTCTCGTTGCTCGTCTCACGCGCTCACCCCGTCTCTGCGGTGGAGTGCCTCGCTGAAATCGTCCCGGATCACCGGATAGTACCCCCGCTCCTTCGCCGGGGTGGACATACCGTATCCGTACCGTTCGATCTCCCAGTCCAGATACCCCAGGTGCGCCATCAGCTGGTCCTTGCGGACCCGCCAGTTGGTCCCCAGCACCTTTTGCCCCGGCAGGCGTCCCTCCTGCAGAGCCTTGCGCACCGCCTCGTGCTTCAGCCCCAGCACGATGGCCACGCCTCCGGCATCCAGCAGCACCGGCACCTCCATCCAATCGGTGTGAAAATGTACCTTTCCTAGCCCTTGTTTGGTTCTTCCCATCCTTCCCATCCTTTCTTTTGATTGATTATCTGCACTTGTAATCCTCTACGACCCAAAGCGATACACCAATAATCGATTGATCTCTTTCCGCAGCCTCTATACGCTCTCTCACCATTTGGACAGAGGCAATGAACGATTCTTTTGCTGCTATCGTTGCTTTGACTGTGTGGGCTCTCCATTGTAAGGGTGTGTCTTCTGGCAGCTTAGACAACTGCTCGTCATAAAGGCGAAGTCCATCTGCCATTTCGTACGCGAGTCTTTCGTGCCGAACTGTAATTTTGCTGTTGGGCGTTCTCCTTTTATACGCCGTCACCATCCGATCAACTGCCGCTTGGCTATGGCATGTCCGTTTGAGTGGTTTTCTGAGTCCGGAATATTGAATTGTTATTACATATTTATCAATGCACACGTTGCTCTTCCTCTCGTTGTCACTATTCGTTAGTGCTTATCGGATGAAACCCCACGGGTTAAAAACAAACAAAGAAATAGCGTTGCAAAAAAGTAACCACATCAAATAGCCTCGAGCTGTACTGCTTGGGGCTATTTTTCTTTTCCAAAAAATCCATGCCGCCACACTAAAAGCCAAAATTGAGCAGAACCATATTTCATTTGCGCCCATTCGCTCACCTCCTTACTTTGGTTGATTTGCACAAACGGCTTTTTAAGTACCCGCTTGTTTTTACGGTTTTTTGTGTCTTTTCCCCTCTTTTTGGGAACTAAAAAAACAACCTTGCCAAAATTCGACTTTTTTGTTGATTTTATGCTACACTTGTAGTAAAATAATGACATCCCAAAGAAAGGGGGGTGATTTTTTGACCATAATGTTTGGACGCTTAACCAACATTCTTCTGGGCAAGATTCTGTCACCCTCCCATAGCCACGGAAGAGATCACCATTCTTTTTGAATAGTTTTGGGATGCGTGGAGCGCGCAAACTCAGTCTCATAGGAAAACACTGAGGCAACAGTGGCTTGTGATATCTTCACCATAGATATCAGTCCCAAGAGCCTAGAGCCCCGTGGTTGCTCCAAAAAACACCCGGCTTTGCCTAGCTGGGTTGTTTTTTGGATTGCTCGTTTCCTTTTGGAAACTATACGGCAAAAAAAATAAGCATAACCTGATCAGAAGAAAGACCAAGGCAAGAAGATAGCGCAACAATTTCTTTTTGCGTAAAATCGGTTTTGCCACTTAGTTTTTTATAGAACGTGCCACGATGCACACCAATTTCAGCAGCTACTTGTTGCATTTTTTTGCCGGACATAGCAATAGCTGCTCGTAGAGCTCGCTCATTCATATTGTCACCTCCTTTTTGTTTCCTATAGTGCACAAGCCAAGAATAGCACTCTTTTTGATGTTTGTCAAGGACTTTTGGAAACTTTTTTATCTTTTTTGTTGCTTTTTATATTCATTTGTGATAGCATAGGCACAACGGAGGTGTAAAAATGACTATTGGAAAGCTTATTGAAACACGTCGGAAAGCGCTACACTATACTATGGATGAGCTCGCCTTACTTGTCGGCGTTTCTAAAGGTACAATCAAAAAATGGGAGAGCGGCTACATCTCGAATATGGGGCGGGACAAAATTGCAAAACTGGCAGCAGCACTACACGTTTCCCCTCTGGATTTCATTTATGACGATGATAGCGAAAAACAACGCTATTGTGCAGGTCTTGTACTTTCCCCTCACGAGGAGCGCCTGATCCTGGCTTACCGGGCACAGCCGGCGCTGCAGGCCGCGGTGGATAAGCTGCTGGACGTCGAGGAGGAGGCCGCGTCCCCCTCCCAAGTCGAGACTGCTTAACCGCGTCGGCAATATACTGTATGTGGAATTTAAATAATAGGAGGGGCTGTCATGATTAGTACAACTTTTTTGCCACCGGAATTGATGATTGGAAACCCCAAAACGCCTGCAGAAAGAGCTCGTCGGCTTGCCGAAGTCCACACGGATCAAGCTACCTGTCCGTTTTTCTCGAAGTTTTATGCGGGCGCAGATGATGAGTATGTCCAAACGCAATTGTGTAAAGCTGTGGTTTTGGCCGTCATACACGATATGCACGATTTTGAACAAGAGCTTAAAGCAGAAATGATACGAACAGAATCGCAGTATTTAGGAAGCCCCGGCAAAGAGAGTTATGCCAACCATGCCAATAGAGTTCTTTGCGCATTACAAGATCTTTTCATTGGTCGCCCCGACATTGAAAATCGCGTAGCAGACGCCCTTGAGGCTCACCACAGCCAAGACGTTTTTGATCAGATGGGAATGTATTATTCGGTTTTTTGGTATGGCATCACTGGCAAAACCGCCAACAGTTCCACTGTATATGTGCTGAATTGCTTGCATGATGAAATAATCAATAATATGACAGAGCATTTGCAAGATGAGTTCGCCAGAAACCGCAAAAGAAATAATTGGCTGTTTTTTTTGATAATACTCGCATTCTGCTTGGTTGCAGTCGTTATTATTCTCTCTTGCAGCTAATCTCAATAACCCCTAAGGAGGTGACCCTATGCCCCGCGCCAAATACAAAAAGCGACCCGACGGCCGCTACCAGACCAAGGTCTACGTAGGCCTTGAGGACGGAAAGCCCAAATACAAATACCTCTACGCCTCCACCGTGGCCGAGCTGGAGCGCAAGGCGGAGGAGATCAAGTATTCCTTACACAAGGGAGGGGACATTCTCTCCGGAGATCTTCCCTTCCGCACCTGGGCCGATCGCTTCCTGCGCCTTAAGGAAAATAAAGTGGCACCTGTTTACTTTACCGGCATCCGTAGCCGAGTCGATTTTTGGTGTGACGCCGTCGGGAATATCCCGATTTCAAAGATTACCCGTTCCGACCTGCAGGTGCGTCTGGATGAACTGGCTTTACACTCTCCGGGCACAGGCAAGCCGGCGGCAAAAAAGACCCTCATCGACTACCGCCGCACCGCGGCCGGTGTATTCGAGCTGGCCATTACCGATCGGGCGCTCAACTACAATCCGGCGGATAAGTTGGAGATCAACCCCAATGCGGAAAAGAATACCCGCCGTGCTTTGACGGATGCAGAGCAACGGTGGATTCTGGATACTCCCCACCGGGCACAGACCGCCGCTATGATTATGATGCTGGCGGGGCTGCGCCGTGGTGAGCTGATCCCCCTGCAGGTGCGGGACGTGGATCTGGAGACCGGCACTCTGCTTGTTTGCAAATCCGTCCGTATGGTCAACGGGCGTCCGGAAGTAAAATCCGGTGGCAAGTCGCCCTCCGCTGAGCGAGTAATCACTATGCCCCGACAGTTGACCGACTATCTGCGCCCGCTTCTGGCGGGTCGCTCTCCCTTTGACCTGGTGTGCACCGATACCAGAGGGCACATGCTTACTGACACCGCGTGGAAACGGATGTGGGATTCTTATCTTCTGGATCTCAATTTCAAGTATGGATCCTTTACCAAAAAACCATCCTCCAAGTACGATCCCGGCGGCGTCCCCTTCGTCATTCCTCGGCTGACCCCTCATATGCTGCGCCACACCTGCGCCACCAATATGGTGCTGGCAGGTATGGACGTGGTCTCGGTCAAATCGCAGATGGGGCACGCCAATATCCAGACCACGCTAAACATTTACACCCACGTCACTGCTGAGCACCAACAATCCCAAGTGGAGAAGCTGGACGCCTTTTTGGCCGCCCGCTCCATCGGATAACAAAAAGAGCCGCCGAGCACCCCGCTCGACGGCTTTTTAAAGACTTAACAGTTTGTTTCTCATAAGAATCAAAACCCGGCTTTTTTGATTCTAAAGCGCTTCTTTTTCTGACACCCATTTGACACCCATAGAACCTCTGACACCCATATTGACACCCATATTTCTGTGCTTTTCCACCTTTTTTTGTGCGTTTTTGGGAACTGTCAAAGATAACAAAAAAGCCGCTAATCCCTTGAAAACACTGGGATTAGCGGCTTTTTTCACTTGGCGCGCCCGAAGGGACTCGAACCCCTGACCTCTTGATTCGTAGTCAAGCACTCTATCCAGCTGAGCTACGAGCGCATATGTCGCTCATTGGCAACGCACTAGATTATACTCACTTTTGCTTATCTTGTCAAGGGGAATTGCAAAAAAAGTGAAAAGATTTTTATTTTCTTTGTTCACCGCCCCCTCACGACCGCATATCTCCCCTGTTTTCGGGGAACCTACATCCGATACTTACAAAAAGGAGGGCTGACCGTGACCGTATCGGTGATACGCACCGTGATCCTCTATCTCCTGCTGATGGCGGCGATGCGGCTGATGGGCAAACGGCAACTGGGAGAACTGCAACCCTCCGAGCTGGTGGTGACCCTACTGCTGTCCGATCTGGCGGCGGTGCCTATGCAGGAGAACGGATTGCCCCTGCTCAACGGCGTCCTGCCCATATTGGTGCTGGTGGCGATGGAGATCCTCCTCTCCGGCGCCATGATGAAATGGCCGCGGCTGACGGGTTGGATCTCCGGCTCCCCCATCCCCGTCATACGGGACGGCAAGCCCGACGCTGCCGCCATGCGCCGCCTGCGACTCACGGTGGACGACCTGATGGAGACCCTACGACAACAAAACGTCTTCGAACTGTCCCAGGTGCAGACCGCACTGGTGGAAACCAACGGCCACGTCACCATCTACTGCTATCCCGACTACCAGCCCGCCACCGCAAAAGACGTGGGCGTGGACGCTCCACCTACGGGAATGCCCCTTCCCATCATCAACGACGGCGCCCTCTGCCAATGGGGGATGGCGGTATGCGGACTCTCTGAAGAGGCGGTGGATCGTCTGCTCCGTCAGCATCGCTGTCAGCGGCAGGACGTGTTCCTGCTCACCGCCACCGCCACGGGTCAGCATTATCTGCTCACGCGCAAGCAGGTAACAGGAGGTGCGCCGTGAAGCGCCTATGGATCGCCCTGACCCTCCTCTTACTGGTGGTGGGGCTGTGTGTGATTTCTCGCACCTATCTCTACCGCCGTATGGGAGACCTGTTGGACGCCTTGGACACCATCGAGACCCATTGGGCCGAGGGAGACAAAGACACCGCCGTCCGTCTGGCGGAAGCCTTTGTGGAGGAGTATCACCGCGTCCGCGGGGTGCTGGACGGCTATGTGGCTCACAACGATCTGGAAGAGAGCGAGGAGACCGCCGCCCTGCTCCCCACCCTGTTCAGCCAAGGCGGCGAAGAGGAGCTGCGGATGGAACTGGCCCGCCTGCGAGAACAGCTGACCTATCTGCGCACCATCGACGACCCGCTATGGCGAAATATACTGTAATGCGCCTCTCCCAAAGGGCAAGAAAAAGTAAAGCCGTTTACACTTTCACAGGTGTAAACGGCTTTTATTCGTTCTCTTGACCGCAGTGAACGGTGTAGGCGTGGAAAGCATCGTAGACGGATTTCCACTTATTGGAATTGTGCATCGACACAAAAATATAATCGTGCCCATCCTCCCCCACCGCGTAGCTGACCATGGTATTCCCCGCCTGATCGGTGAAGCCCGTCTTGCCCGCAATGATGGTGGCTCCCTCCGGCTCGGTGCCGTACATACGGCTGAACATGGTGCTGGTGAGCAGCAGTCCCTCGGGATGCTGAGGGGTAGAGGCGGTGGTATACCGATAAGTGGACAGCACCTGCCGACACAGGTCGTTCCGCATGGCCGCCGCCATCACCACCGCCATATCCAGCGCGGTGGTATAGTGATTCGAGTCGTGGAGGCCGCTGGAATTGACGAAGTGGGTGTTGCGCAGTCCCAGTTCTTCCGCCTTGCGGTTCATCAGCACCGCAAAGGCTTCCTCCGACCCCGACACGTAATTGGCCAGTCCGATGGTGGCATCCGCGCCCGAGGGCAGGATACATCCGTACAGCATATCCATCACGGTGACCCGCTCCCCCGAAGAGAAACCCGCCACCGTGGCGCCCTGCCAATACAGCGCATCCAAAAACTCATAAGACATCTCGTAGGTGTCGGTGTAATTCTCGATGTGCTCCACCGCCGTCAGCAGGGTGAGCACCTTGGTCACCGAGGCAGGATAGATCTTCTCGGTGGCACCCCGCTGAGCCACGATGCGGTTGGCGGTCACGTCCACCAGCACCGCATAAGGAGCGTCGATCTCGCTGTCGAAACCCACCGTATTCTCGTCCGCCGCAGGATACTCGAAAACCGGCTCCATATCCACCGTCGAATCGGTCACGAGAGGCGAAGAAGTATCGTCAGGGCGGCGGGAGGAGCGGCACCCGCGAACCAGCAGTACCACGCCCAGCACCAACACCGCCAACACCGCGCACTCGATGAGCCGCTGACGAATCAGCCGCCGACGACGGCGACGGCGCCGCAGTTGGGCACGCCGTTCTTCCTTTTCCCAGTCGTACAGTTCCACGGGATCTCCCCTCCTCTCCTTAGGCGTTAAACGGGAACAAGCCCCCGATGGATTCGGGGGCTTAAACTCCTCTGTTATTTCTTCGTGGTCTGGGCGGTCTGCTCTTTGAGCGCTACCTTGACGGTATGGGAGGATACCCGACCGGTGCGCTGATCCGAGCGGAGCAGTTTCAGGGTGACCTCGTCCCCCACCTTGTGCCGCGCCAGCTCGGCGCGCAGAGTGCCGTAGTCGGTGACGGTCACGTCGTTGACACCCACGATCAGGTCATACACCTGAACGCCGGTACCTTCCAGACAGGATCCCTCCACGATGGAGATGATCATAAAACCCTTATAGTTGCCGGAATCAATGGTCTGGCCCGTGATGCCCAGCGCCACACGACCCTTCACGTAGCCGTGCTGAATCAAGGAATCGATGACCACCTTGGCCTCGTTGATGGGAATGGAAAAACCTAGTCCCTCGTAGCCGGTGGCAGCGATCTTGGCGGAGTTGATACCCACCACCAGACCCTGCTTGTTCAGCAGAGGGCCGCCGGAATTGCCGTAGTTGATGGCCAGATCTACCTGCAAGCACTTGATGGCGTAGCCGGTGTCGTCGTACACATCCCGCGCCTTGGCGGACAGAATGCCTTGGGTAGCGGTCCAGGACAGACCCGCCGCATTGCCCAATGCCACCACGCGGGTGCCCACCGCCAGCTCGTCACTGTTTCCGAACTGGGCAGGGGTCAGGTCAGCGGCCGCCACCTTAATGACCGCCAGATCGGTAGCCTCGTCGGTGCCGACGATGGTGGCATTCTCATACACGGTGCCATCGTAGGTGGTCACGTCCACCCGATCGAACGCCTCTCCCGTCTGCTCATTGACCACGCAGTGGCGATTGGTGATGATATAGCCGTCAGCGGTCATCACGATACCGGTGGAGCCGCCCGCTTCGGTAAGATTGCTCTCACCGAAGTAGAAATTATTAGTCCGCTGATAGGCGGTGAGCACCACCGTGGAATCGTAGTTACGATTGACGATCTCCTCGGTGCTCAAACCGCCGTCGTCGGTATCCCAAGTGTCGATCTCCAGCTTGGGAGCGTTCTCATTTGTCGACACGTCGTCGGAAACGGCGGAGTTATTCTCCACAGGGGGCATATCGGGTGTGAAACGGGTCGCCACCGCATAGGCACCCACCACCACCGTCGCTACGATGGCGAGAGAACCCAACACCGCCAGCACCGCCACCCAACCGCGGCCCTTGCGACGGGGCGGAGGAGACGGGGGTGTCTGCTGAGGAGTGTTATAATACGGATTCGGCTGAGGCGTCGGCGGCGTGGGCGGGGTATGAGAATACCCATTACCCGCCGGCGACTGATACCGGGGCGGCTGCTGATTATAGCCGCTGTAAGGAGGCTGGGTCGGCTGCGCAGGACGGGGCGGCACATAGCGATAGCCGCCGTCGGGACTCCAACCGTTGTAGGGCGGCTGGGGCGGCTGTGCGGGCTGCTCGGCCGGAGCCTGCGGCTGCTCCGTGACAGGGGCGGCGGCCTGCGGCTCCTCGGCGGGGGCAGGCTGCTCCGTCGCAGGAGCGGCGGTCTCCTCTTTTTTATTTTCAAAATCCCAGAATTCGGACATAACATCCACAACCTTTCTGTTTGCTGTCCCTATTATACCCCAACGGGGAAAGAACTTGTTGAATAGAAAATGAACATTTTGCCAACTAATTATTGACGGTGGCGGCGGGCAGCCAAAAACCGAACTCGGTAAACTCCCCCTCCACCGAACGGACCGAAACCTCGCCCCCGTGGAGGCGCACCACCGTCTGCACGATATACAAACCCAGTCCCACGCCGTTCTTATCCAGTCCGCGGGAGCGGTCGCTCTTGTAAAATCGCTCAAAGATGCGGGGCATCTCCTCGGCGGGAATGCCTGCGCCGGTATTACGCATTACCATATACACCCGTTCCCCTACCCGATGCAGGCGGATGTCGATCTGTCCACCCTCGTCAGTGAACTTGATGGCGTTGTCCAGCAGGTTATACAGAACCTGACCCAACAGGTCCCGATCCCCCTCCACCTCAATACGGGGACAATCCTCCAAGCCCGTGACGGTCAACCGTTTCTGCTCGATGCGCTGTTCGGAGGAGATAAGGGTATTGCACACCACCTCGGTGAGATCCACGCGAGCGGTATTGAGTTTCAGTTCACCACTGTCGATGCGGGACAGATCCAGCATGGAACGCACCAGACGGGACAGGCGCTTGACCTCGTCGGACACGATACGCATGTAGTGGCTCTGCTTCTCTTTGGGCACGGTGCCGTCCAGCATCCCGTCCACAAACCCCGCGATGGTGGTCATGGGGGTTTTCAGCTCGTGGGACACGTTGGCGATAAAGCTGCGGCGCATCATCTCCACCGAGGAGAGGGACACCGCCATCTGGTTGAGGGACTCGGCCAACTCAGCCACCTCGTCGTTGCCGCGCACCGTCACACGGGCGCTGAAATCTCCGCTCGCAAAACAGCGGGTGGCGGCGGCCATCTGCCGCAGAGGACGGACGAATCGCGCGGTCATCACCCACACGAAGAGAAAGCTCAGCACCAAAGCGCCCAACACCGACATCCCATAGATGCGCAGGTTGGCCTGTAAGGTCTGGGCCAGAATATCCGCCGGTGCCGAGGCAAACACGTAGCCGATGACCGTGTGATTGTTCACCGTCACCGGCACCGCCACGGTGTATTGGCGGGACTCGTACAGTCCGTTCAGGGTGCCCACCTCATAGTAAGGCTCCTCAATGGGGAACAGGGATGCCAGCCGCTCCTGAGCCCCCGCCCCGATTGGCGCGTCCCCCGAGGTGACCAGCACCCGTCCTTCCCCATTCACCACCAGAAAGGTGGCGTCAATGGCGCCCGACACCAGATTGAGCACGGGAGAGAGCCGCTCCTCATTGAGGTGAAACACCAGCCGATTGTCGAGGGTGGGCACGGCGGTGGCCGCCAATGCCGTCTGCTGGGCAATATTCTCCGCATTCTCGGTGAGCAGTTCCTTCTTCTCCTGAGCCAGCGCCGAGGTGGTGAACACCACCTGCAACAGGGTCATGGCCAAGAAACCCACCACGATCACCAGTGAGATGACCGACAGGTATTTGGAAAATACACTCTTAAACATCCGCTTCCACCTCAGTCGTTGCGTACTTCGAACTTATAGCCCACGCCCCACACGGTTTTGAGATTCCACTGATCGGATACCCCGTCCAGCTTCTCCCGCAGGCGTTTGACGTGTACGTCCACCGTGCGGCTATCCCCAAAATACTCAAAGCCCCACACCTCGTCCAAGAGCTGGTCGCGGGTGTAGACCCGATTGGGGTTGCTGGCCAAGTGATAAATGAGCTCCATCTCCTTGGGCGGGGTGTCGATGGTCTTGCCCCCCACCCGCAACTCATAATTCTCCATATTAATGTAGAGGTTGTCGTATTCCACCGCCCGCTCCCGCTTTTGGTCGCTGACCCCGCAGCGGCGCAGCACCGCGCGGATACGGGCAATGACCTCCTTGGTCTCGAAGGGCTTGACCACGTAGTCGTCGGCGCCCAGTTCCAGACCCAGCACCCGATCAAACACCTCGCCCTTTGCAGTGATCATAATGATGGGCACCGAAGAGCGACGGCGCAGCTCGCGACACACCTGCCAGCCGTCCATACGAGGCATCATCACATCCAGCAGAATGAGATCCGGCTTGTCACTGTCAAAAGCGGTCAGTGCCTGCTCTCCGTCGGTCTTTACGATGGCAGTGAAGCCTTCCTTCTCCAAATACAGACGCAAAAGCTCGCCGATGTTGCTGTCGTCGTCCACGACCATAATCTTGATGTCGGTCATTGTGCGCCCTCCTTTTCTCAGCGTTTACATTCAGTGTACCATATTTTCATGGCGGAATGTGAACAGAAAGTGAAAAATCATCCGATAATCTGTGAAATCAAGGGGTTGGACAGCAGAAAGCCCTCTCGCGTCAGGTGAACGCCCTGCTCATCACACCGCACCAGCGACGCAGGCAATTCCTCAGCGCGGCGACGCCATTCGGCCGGGATGCTCGTCCCGAAGCGGGCGGCAAACCCATCCTCGCGAAGCCCCTCGGTCAGCCGCAGGCGCAGCAGGGCGTATTCCTCGGCGCCGCCCACAGAGATGGTGCCCACGGGATCCTCGACAGGCTCTCCCCCGCCCAGAAAATGCGCGGTATCTCGCGGATAGGTAAAGCGGTGTCCCCCCAAACAGGAGGAGGCGGCAGGACCCAACCCCAGATAAGGCAAGCTGTCCCAATATTTGAGATTATGGCGGCTCTCACAGCCCTCCTTGGCGGCATTGGAGATCTCGTACTGCCGATACCCCAGCGCCTGAGCCCGCTCCATGGCAGCCAAGTAAATATCCGCCGTGTCGTCCTCATCGGGCAGGGGCGGCGGACAATGTCCGTAGGGGGTGCCTGCCTCCAATTTAAGCAGGTAGGCGGACAGATGGGTGGCACCCAGTTCCGCCGCCGCGTCCACGCTGTGGCAGGCGGTGGTCGCCGTCTGTCCGCTGACCCCCAGCATCACATCCAGAGAAAGATTGCGGACCCCCGCACGGCGGGCATCCCCCACCGTGCGCTCCACGTCCGCGGGGGTGTGGCGGCGCCCCAGCACCGCCAATTCCTGCGGCAGGGCGGACTGCATCCCCAGAGACAGTCGGTTGCCCCCCGCCGCCGCAAAGGCGGAAAGGGTGTCCGCCAGGTTGTCGGCGGGATTGGCCTCCAAGGTGATCTCGGGGTCGGTGAAAAACAGAGAAAATCGCTCCTCGGCACGGCGGATAATGGCCGCCAGCCGCGCACCGCCCAGCAAAGAGGGGGTGCCGCCGCCGAAATAGAGGGTATCGGCGGTCAGGGGCAGACGGGCCGCCCATTCGTCCATGGAGCGGAGCAGTCCGCTCACGTAGGCATCCAGCGCTGCCTCGGCCTGCAACGGGGTGCCCAAGGGGCGGGAATAGAAGTCGCAATAGGGGCATTTTGCCGCGCAAAAGGGCGTATGAATGTACAGTCCGATCCGCTCCATAGGACACCTCCTTGTGTTGTTTTGAAGATTATACCACAAAATATAGTGTTTCGCAAGGCAAAAAGAGCGATTTCCCCCTTGACCGCGGACAATTTTCGCGATATAATGAACCTAGACTAATTCGACATGGAGAAAGGAATATCGACATGGAGACTGTGAACAAGGTACGACTGAATATCTGCGGCACCGACTACGTGGTGACCACCGACGAGACCCCCGGCTATATGCAGGAGCTGGGCGCCCAGCTGGATGCCCGTATCCGCAACGTGATGAACGCCAACGAGCGCACCTCGCTGGTGATGGCCACCGTGATGACCGCCCTGATGCAGGCGGACGAAGCCAAGAAGGCCGCCCAGTCGGCGGATAATCTGCGCAAACAGCTTAAAAGCTTCTTTGACGACAGCAACCGCACCCGCGTAGAGGCGGAGGCCCTGCGCCGCGAGGTGGCCCAGCTGCGCCGCGAGAAGGAAGAGCTGGAAAGAAAGTTGGCTATGCGATGAAACACATCCTGCCGGAAGTATTGGCGCCGGCGGGCTCCCCTGAATGCCTGACGGCGGCGGTACGATGCGGTGCCGCCGCCGTTTATTTAGGTGCGGAAGCCTTTAATGCCCGCCGCAGTGCCCACAACTTCACCACCGAGGCCCTTCGGGAAGCGGTGGCCTATTGTCACGCTCGAGACGTGGCGGTATACCTCACCCTCAACACCCTCATCCGCGAGGAGGAGATGGAGGCGGCGGTGGCGGTAGCCATCGAAGCCGCTGCGTGCGGGGTGGACGCTCTTATCTTGCAGGACTTAGGGTTGGCGCGCCGTCTGCGGGCGGTGATGCCCACCATGCCGCTGCACGCCTCCACCCAGTTATCTTGTCACTCTCCCGCAGGGGTCACCTTCCTGCGCAAGGCAGGCTTCTCCCGTGTGGTGCTGGCCCGTGAGATGACCCGCGACGAGATCGCCGCCTGTACCGATTTGGGAGTTGAACTGGAAGTGTTTGTCCACGGCGCTCTGTGTATGAGTGTGTCGGGACAGTGCTATTTCTCCGCTATGTTGGGTTCCCGCAGCGGCAATCGAGGCGCCTGCGCCCAGCCCTGCCGCCTGCCCTTTGCCCCCACTGAGGGGACGGGACGCCCCGCCACCCCCGACAAGGCGGCGCTGAGCCTCAAAGACAACTGCCTGCTACACTACGTGCAGGAGCTGAAAGAACTGGGAGTCACCTCCCTGAAAATCGAGGGGCGAATGAAACGCCCCGAATACGTGGCCGCCGCCACCTCCGTGTACGCCGCGGCGGTACGGGGTGAAACGGTCAGCGACAACCAACTGGAACAACTGAAAAGTGTCTTCTCCCGCAGCGGATTCACCGACGGCTACTACACCGACCGTCGGGGCGGAGAGATGTTCGGTGTGCGCCGCCACGAGGACGTAACCGCCGCCGCCGGGGTGCTCAAAGAGCTGGCGCGGCTGTACGACAAGGAGTCCCCCTGCGTGGAAATCACCATGGCCTTTTCCCTGAGCGGCGAGGAGACCCGTCTGACCGTCCGCGACGGCAAGCAGGAGGTCATCGTCACCGCCGACGGAGGCGAGACGGCGGTGAACCGCCCCTTGGATCCTGCTCGCGTGGAGGAGCAACTCCGCAAGACCGGCGGCACCCCCTACACCGTCACCGCCGTAGACTGCCGCTTGGAAGAGGGGCTTACTCTGCCTATGGCTGTCATCAACGGCCTGCGGCGACAAGCGGTGGAAGAATTGACCGTAAAGCGGCAAAGCTTCACACCCGTAGAATGGGACAACCGTGCGGTCTGCGAGGCGTTGCCGCCTCACAAAACAGAGAGTACGCAGTGGATCGCGCGGCTCTCCTCCGCCGTCCAATACTCCCCCGAATTAAATGCAGACGCGGTGATCCTGCCCCTCAATACCCCCGCCGAGACCATACTCGCCATCACCCGCCGGGTGAAGGTGGGGGTAGAAATTCCCCGCGGACTCTTCGGGCGGGAAGCGGTGACCCGCAAACGGCTGGCCGCCGCCAAGGAAGCGGGCGCCGCCTTTGCCCTGTGTAACAACGTGGGTGCCATCCCCCTCTGCCGCGAGGCGGGGCTGGCCCCTTTGGGCGGGTTCGGTCTGAACATCACCAACCAGGACGCCCTCGCTTTCTATACCAAAAAGAAGCTGGCGGGCGCCACCCTGTCCATGGAGCTGACCTTGGGACAGATGGCGGGGCTGCTGCCCGCTCCCCTGCCGGTAGGTCTCATGGTGTACGGGCATCAGCCCCTGATGCTCACCCGCAACTGCCCCCGCCAAAGCGCTCTCGGTTCCTGCGCCGACTGCAAGGGACAGGGACTCACCGACCGCACCGGCACCCGATTCCCCGTCCAGTGTGCGGGAGGATGCGCCGAGGTGCTCAACAGTGTCCCCCTGTGGTGGGGGGATAAGACGGATGAGCTGCCCCGTGCGGATTTCCATCTCTTCCATTTCACCATAGAGGACGCCGCCCGTTGCCGCCAGGTGATGGACACCTACAAGCAGGGCGGCAAGCCCCCCGCCGCCATCACCAGAGGACTCTACAAACGCGGCGTGGAGTGATAAGCAACAAAAAAGCACCGACTGACAGTCGGTGCTTTTTCTTATTTCGTATACCGCGTTTCGCCACCGATGATGGTGGCGCGCACGGCGAAGACAGGGTCAGTGATTATAATATCCGCATCCTTCCCTACTTCCAGCGAGCCTTTGCGGTGGTCCATCCCCAGCACGGTGGCAGGGTTGAGGGAGGCGGCATTGACACACTCCCACAGCGGGATGGAGGAATGGGTATACACCTGCCATACCCCACGGTTGAGGGCCAGCACGCTGCCCGCGATGGTGCCGTCCTTCAGACGGCACACCTGCCCGTCGTAGCGGATGGGCTGTCCCCCCAAGGTATACTCGCCCTCAGGCAGACCGCCCGCCGGCAGACAGTCGGTAATAAAGCACAGGCGTCGCCCTTTCAGCCGCCACACCAAATCGTACAGCGCCGCATCCACGTGATAGCCGTCCACAATCAGCTCGCAGCTCACGTCGCGGGCAAGGGCGGCGGTCACCGCACCGGGGGCGCGATGGGAAATCGGTGGCATAGCATTAAAGAGATGGGTCACGTGACCCACCCCCGCCTCGATAGCGGCGGCGGCGGTGGCATAGTCCGCCTCGGTGTGTCCCATAGACACCACTACGTCGGTCTCGGCCCGCACCTGACGGACGAAGGCAAAGTCGGCGGTATCCCGCTCCGGCGCTACCGTCACCAGTCGGATCACGTCCGCATACTCCCGAATCAGGTCGGCATTGGGCGGCTGTATGTGGCGTGGATCCTGCGCCCCCGCCTTATTAGGGCTGACGAAGGGACCCTCGGCGTGGAAGCCCAGTATGGTGCTCCCCTGCCAGCGACGGCTCTCTGCCATTACCTGACGGCCTGCCTCCAGCGCCCCACGGATGGTGTCCTCCCCCACCGTCATGGTGGTGGGCAGATATCCGGTAACACCATTGGCTATCAGTCCTTCGGAGATGGTCCGCAAACTCTGTGCCGACCCGTCGCACACGTCCCGTCCTAAATAACCGTGGATATGCAGGTCAATAAGACCAGCCGCCACATAGCCGCCCTCGGCGTCCAGAATGGTCGCCTCCGCAGGCACTTCATCCATCGGGACGATGCCCTCGATCACATCGGTATATAACAGGGCGTGGTTATCCACCGCCCCGTCTTTGGTAAGAATCGTACCGTTTATAATGGCTTTCATCGGCTCACCTCGTCTCTCTTGCCCCATTGTAGCAGAAAGGGCGAGAAAGTACAACCCTTTTTGGAAGAAAAATAGGGGCGAACTTTGTTCGCCTGCGGGCGGTCCGTGACCGCCCCTACGGAACAGAACGAACATAGCGGTATAAAAAACACCCCGCTCTCCACGAAAGCGGGGTGCGATGGGAATTATTTCAAGAAGCCGCTGACGATCTGCTCCTCGGCCTCCTGCTCGGTAAGGCCCAAGGTCATCAGCTTAATGAGCTGTTCGCCCGCAATCTTGCCGATGGCGGCCTCGTGAATGAGAGCCGCATCCAGATGGTTAGCGGTCACCTCGGGGATGGCGCTCACCGACGCGGCATCCATAATGATGGCGTCACACTCCGAATGGGCCGAGCACTTGGCGTTGCCGTTGATGACCGAACGGAACACCTGACGGGATTCCCCCTTAGCCACCGAGCGGGAGGACAACTGAGCAGAAGATCCCTCGCCGTTGAGATCCACCTTGAAGTTGGTCTCCGCCAACTGCTGGCCGTGGGTCATAATCTTCTCACGGACAATAAGGGTGGCGCCTGCCGCCAGCACCGCATCCGTCTCACGGACGGTGGAGGTGACCCCCTTGATCTGGGTGGACTCCATCTCCATATAGGCGTCCTCACCCAGTTCGATGACGGTGGTGGGGTTCATTACCCGACGGCCGTTACCGTCCCCGTCGCCGTAATGCTTCTCCACGTATTTGAGCCGCGCCCCCGCCGCCAGATGGAAGGCGTGAATGCCGTCGTGGCGGGATTCCTCGTCACCGCCATTGTGGATACCGCAGCCGGCCACAATGGTCACGTCGGCGCCCTCGCCCACGTAAAAGTCGTTATACACCAGCTCCTGATGCCCCGTTTGGCTCAGGATAACGGGGATATGCACGCTCTCGTTCTTGGTGCCGTCCTTGATGATAATGTCAATGCCCGGCTTGTCCGTCTTGGTGACGATGTCGATGTTCTCGGTGGTGGCGCGTCCCGCCATCTCACCGTTGGCGCGGATATTGTAGGCGCCCTGAGGCACCCCGTGCAGATCCGCAATCTGCTCTAACAAGGTCTGTTGAATCTTATCCACTGCGCGCACCCCCTTACAGCTTGTCCGTCAGGACCGAACAGGGGCTGCTGCCCGCCAGCAAATCAGGCAGGATGTCCTCCCGCCGACCCTCGTTGCGGATCTGACCGTCGGCCACCACGATGACCCGATCGGCAATATTCAATATCCGCTCCTGATGGGAGATGATCATAATGCTGCCGCCCAGCTTTTCGTGCATCTTCTCAAACACCTGAATCAGGTTATTAAAGCTCCACAGGTCGATGCCCGCCTCCGGCTCGTCGAAAATGGACAATTTGGTGCCCCGCGCCATAATCATAGCGATCTCGATGCGCTTCAACTCGCCGCCCGAAAGGCTGGCGTTGATCTCGCGGTGGATATACTCGCGGGCGCACAGACCCACCTCGGACAGGTAGGCGCAAGCCTCGGAGATGGTAATCTTGCGCCCCGCCGCCAAGGTGATGAGATCCTGCACGGTGAGTCCCTTAAACCGCACCGGCTGCTGGAAGGCGAAGCTGATGCCCGCCTGGGCCCGCTGGGTAATGGTCTTGTCGGTGATGTCCTCCCCATCCAACAGGATTTGTCCCGCGGTGGGGGTCAGGATACCGGCAATGATCTTGGCCAACGTGGACTTGCCGCCACCGTTGGGACCGGTGATGGCCACAAACCGCTCGTCGATGGTCAGGTTAATATCCTTGAGGATGTCCAGCGCTTTGCCACTTTCATCCTCTACGGTATAGGTGATGTTTCTCAGTTCTAGCATAGGGTTTCCTCTTTTTTGGGTGTTATTTCTCCAATACACCACCGGTGTGATCGATGGTGTAGCTGATGGCAGACAGGGGATCGTCCTTGATGGAAATGTGGGCGGGAGAAATGTAGAAGGTGTAGTCGGTCTTACCGCCAGCCTCCACGATGACCTCGCTGTCCGATACCTCAGCATAGCCGCTGGCGATCTGGTCGCCCGCCTCGTTAAACAAGGTTACGTCGATATCCATCAACAAAAGGTCGTCGGCACTGCCGTTGCCCAGAATCATCTCCACCGCCAGATAGCCACCCTTGGTATAGTAAGCGGCGGTAACGGCGCCCCGCAGACCGTCCTCGGCCATCTCGGGCTCGGCGTCGGGGTTGTAGAAATAGGTAAGCTCCGTATTCTGCTCGAACTTCTCTTGCTTGGCCGCCTGCACGAATTGCAGCGCCAGCGCCGCCACGCAGATGGCCACGATGGCCACCAGCACGATGGAGATGGTGATCACGTCCTTGCGCTTGGTGGCGGGGCCGTTCTTGGCCGCCTCGCGGCGGGCCTTGGCCACACGGCGCAGGGCCTCCCGTTCCTTTTGCTTGCGCTCTTTCTCCTCCGCCAGCACCTGCTCGCGGGTCTTATGTTCACCAAAGATATCCATCTCGTCGGAGGAGATGCCGTTCAGGGTATATTTCTTGTCGTCGCTCATTGTATTGACACATCCATTCTTTATATTGGCACAGATACCTATTCTTAATCATTTTACACGAAGAAGGCTTAATTGTAAAGATAAAAGCGTGAATAATTTGTAAAAAAGGCGGAAGAGTTCCCTTCCGCCTTTTTTGTTCAGAACATATCCGTCACGTTCTCCAACAGATCCCCGAAGGAATGCAGGGCACGACCTGCATTGCGTTTAAGCCCTTTTTTGTTCTTTTTCAGCAGATAGGTGCCCATTACGCCGGCGGTGCAGCCCAGCGCCACACCCATCCCCATCCCTTTCATAAAGTGGTCCATACTCTGTTTCATCGCTTTGCGCCTCCTTTCCTCCCTAGGATGTCCCCAAACAGGCAAATTATGACTTGTCAACCGCTCATTTCTGCGGTACAATAAGAAAAAACACGGAAACGAGGCGGTACCCCTATGGCCACACTGAATATCGTACTGGTGGAGCCGGAGATTCCCCAGAACACCGGCAACATCAGCCGCACCTGCGCCGCCACCGGCGCCCGTCTGCACATCGTGGAGCCCATGGGCTTCAAGATTGACGACAAGAAGCTCAAACGGGCGGGTCTGGACTACTGGCATCTGCTGGACATCACCTACTATAAGGATCTGGACGACTTTTTCGCCCGCAACGAAGGGCCTTACTATTATTTCTCCACCAAGGCCAAGCACATCCACTCGGACGTAAGCTATCCCGACGGGGCCTATCTGGTGTTCGGCAAGGAGACCAAAGGTCTCCCCGAATGGCTGCTCCACAACAACCCCGACAGCTGCGTACGGCTGCCGATGATCGATCGGGATTCCGCCCGCTCCCTAAACCTGTCCAACGCAGTGGCGGTGGGTGCCTTCGAAGCCCTGCGCCAGTGGGGATACCCCGCTATGCGCACCGCCGGTCACCTGACCCAATACGAGGATGAATAAAGCAAGAGCCTTCCCTACACAGGGAAGGCTCTTGCTTTATTCTTCGACAAACTGTCCTTTTTCCAGACGGATCACCCGATCGCATACCTCCATAGCCGCAGGGCGGTGGGAGATGCACAGGCAGGTGCGCCCCGACAGGGCGCGGAGATTCCGCAGCACACGGGCTTCGGTGGCCTCATCCAGCGACGAGGTGACCTCGTCCAGCAGGAGAATGGGTGCCCCCGACAGCACGCCGCGGGCAATGGCCAGGCGCTGGAGCTGCCCCTCGGACAGACCTGTGCCCCGCTCCCCCAACACCGTATCCAGCCCCTCGGGCAGAGCACGAATGGCTTCGTCTACGCAGGCGGTCTCGGCCGCCGCCCACACCGCCTCGTCGGTCACGTCACCGCAACAAAAGGCGATATTCTCCCGCACCGTGCCGGAGGTGAGCCGATTCTGCTGGGGCACGTAGGCGAACAGACAACGGGTGTCGCCACCCAAGGGGAGAGTCTCCCCCTCTGTCTGCGCCACCAGCCGCCCCTCCTGAGGAGTATAGAATCCGAGGAGCAACTGAAACAGGGTGGACTTGCCGATGCCGGAGTTACCGGTGATGGCCACGAACTCCCCTTTCTTTATGATAAGAGCGGCGTCGGTGAGCACCGGCGCCTCCCAATCGTAGGCGAAGGTGACCCCCTCCACCTCGATGGTATCCAAGCGGGAATAGAGCTCCTCTGCCGCCAACGGCTGCTCGCGGCGGGGCTCCTCGGGCAGATGAAGCAGCTGAAGCAACCGCTCTGCCGAGGCCAGCATATTGTAATATTGGGGCAGAACACCCGACAGATTCATAAAGGGGATGCGCAACTGTCCCACCAACTGCAAAAAGGCGGTGAAGGTACCAAAGGTAAGAGTATCCGCCATCAGTCCCACAGCGCCCCACAGCAGGGCACCGTAGTAACTGCCGTTAAACAGCAGGTATATCCCTCCGTGCGCCAGATTGCTCCATCGGGCACGGCGCACCTCCGCCGCCAAGTGGCGGTCCATCCCCTGCCGTAAGCGCTTCCGCACGGCATCCGCCCCCGAAAAAGACTGGATCACCGTCCAGTTGGCCAGACTTTCTTGTGTAAAGGATTTGACCTTGCCATCCTCAGCTTGGCATTCCTTGTGGAGGTTTTTCATTTGCTTACCGTACATACGGGTGGACAGCACCATCAAGAGTCCCGCGCCCACCAGTATCAAGGTGAAGCGCAGATCCACCGTTGCCAGCACCGCCACGCAGGCCAGCAGGCGCACCCCCATCCCCACCAGTTGAGGAATCAACGTTACCAGTGCGCCGACCACCACCCGACTGTCGGAGGTGAGGCGGTTGAGCAGTTCGCCGGAGTGATACTCCTTCACCTCCTGCCACCGCTTACGAAACAGCGCCGCGGTGACGGTATCCCGTATGCGGATATCCATCCTGCCCGACAGCCGCACCCGCAGGGTGCCCGACAGGGCGTTGAGCAGCGCCTCCGCCACCACCAGCGCCAGCAGTGCCGCGCCCCAGTGCCAAAGATTGCCCTCCACCACGCCGGTGGCGGTGTCGATGACCCGACGGGATAATAGAGCAAACAGCACCATTCCCCCTGCCATCAGACCGCTGACCACCGACAGTGCGGCCAATCCACCCGTATGGGGTCGGGCGATCTGCCCGATCCATTTGTTGGCTGTGTTGGTCTTCATACATTATCTCCCTTTGATTAAGCGGCGCAGGCGACGGGGAATCCCGTAGCGAAGCCGTTTGGGTAATCCATAAAAGAACAGGATCGTCTGCCGCCAAGGCAGCAGACGGTGCCACCGCAGACGATTCTCACGATAGGCAGCGTCGGCACAGTCCCACCGCCGTCCTTTGCGGATAAAGGCGGTGGCGCAGGCCACGATCTGGTCGGGGGTGATCCCCTCTTCCCGTTGCCATTGGGCGTCCCCCAGCAGGGTGTACCGCAGGTCGCCCCCCTGAGAAGGACGGCTATCCCCGCCGTAGCAGGTCACGGTGACGCCGTCATCCCGCTCCACGATGCGGTGCAGGACGTATTGACCGCTTTTGCGGCGATAGAGGGGCACGTCCCCCACGGACAACGCCGTAGGGTCGACGGCGGTCAGCACCACCTGATCCCGTTTGTCCCGCAGAAAGGGACACATACTGTCCCCTGTGACCGTGAGGATCACCTCCTGCCCCTGTTCCAAGCAGGCGGTCATCAGAGGGGTCAGCTGTGCCATGGGCAACAGGGTCACGGCGGGTTCTTTCGCTCGTTTATTCATCCAGCATACCCTTTTCCCGTAGCGTGGAGATAAAGGCGGCCACGTCCGCCGCCGCCACCGACTCCTCCACCGCGTACTCCGAAAGCAGAGCAGCGGTCAGTTCTTCGGGGGTAGCGCCCTCGGTCAGCCGCGCCCACAAGAAGGCACCGCTCTCATTAAGGGTGAGAATGCTGCGGAAATCCACCGTCCGCTCGCCTACGGGCACCACCACGTGGTGGTCTCCCACCTGCCTTAACAAAAATCCGTCTTTCAGTTTCATCTCTTACATCTCCTCTTGGGGAAATACCGCCCGCACCACCGTCTCCACCGCCTCGGTGCTGATGGTGCAGGTAAGCAAATATACGGGTACGCTTGCCAGCAAGCGCTCGATAACCTCTACGGTGCGTAGACCCAGCGGCGCATCGTAATAGGGACGGGGAATCTGCCCCGCCAAGCGGGCATAGGCCTCCACCGTATCTAGGGGACGGATGCGATTCTCCCCACCCCGCTCGATAAACACGATGGCCTCCAAGGGGGCGGACAGGTTGTGGTTAAGGGCGTGCTTGCCGCTCCATGGCGTGCCCCACAGCATAGGGGTATCCCCCGCAAAGCGGATGGCCGGCTTATCGTCGTTGATCATCTCCACCTCGTCACCGAAGCGCTCACGCCACAGAGAGGTGTGGGTGGACTTGCCCACACCCGAATCGGCGGAAAAGGCGATACCGTGTCCCCGCCAACAGATGGCGGAGGAATGGAGCCAGCCGCCCCCCAGCACCGTCATCCGATCCTGAAAGGACAGCCCCGTCAGCAGGTATTCATTGGCGCGGTTGCTCATCTGGGGATGACTGCCGTCCGCCCGCAGGCGGATGTCCACCCGCCGATAGTCCTCGTCATAGGCGGTGGCAAAAAACACCGTGCCGTCCGGCTTGCGTCCAAAGCGGCACAGCCGCCCATCGGGGGTACGCACCACCGTGGCGGCTTTGACCCGACGGAGCACCTCTCCCTCGGGGACAGGAATCTCCTCGGGGACAGTGACGGTGATCTCCATCTGCGCGGGAGCGCCGTCGGTGCGCAGGTAGGGCGCGTAGATAGGCTCCAATTCTTCTTTATGGGCGGCATTCACCGTAATGGGCACCCCAGCCACCAGCAGATCCATCTTCCTCTCCCCTTTCTATGATATATACATAGCTATTGTACCAATTTTAACACCGTTCGTCAACCATAAAAAAAAGAGAGTCGGAAGACCTCAGTCTCCCGACTCCCACGGAGAATCAGCCGCCCCTAACAGGGCGGGGCTTGGTTGTCTTTGCGCGAGCGCGGTGCACCCGCAGACGGTGCTCCATCACCAGCACCTCCAACCGCTTGCGGTCGTAGAGGGGATGGCGCCTATCCTGCCTTGTCACAGGGCGCTCACCTCCCCCAACAGATCGCGGCGGCGGTAGGGAGTGCCGCCGGCGTGGGTCAGGGCACGGAGATACAGCTCCAGATAGCGGTCATAGGGACCGCTATCCTCCGCCGCCACGCAGAGCAGGGCGGCGGTGCCGTAGGTCATGGCGGGCAGCAGGCGGGGGCTCAGCGCCACCTTCTGCCGCAGATGGGACAGAGGGATAAACTCCCCCTCGTTATCCCGATGCCACAGCTCCCCGTAGATCTGGTTAACCGCCAGCAGGCCGCTCTCGTCCCCGTCGTCGGCGATAAGCCGATGGGACTGTCCCATCAGGCTCAGCGCCTGCCGCAGGATGCTCATACCGGTCATACCGTCACCTCCTTACAGGGACGGTATCAATACACGTAGGCGTAGATACCGCCGCTCAGGCTGTCCTTGACCACCACGTCGTAGTACAGACGGTAGTCCAGTTTCCAAGCGTCCGCCTTCAGGTTATGGGCAGGGTCAAAGCAGCGCCCCTGCTCGGTCTTTTTGATGAGAGATGCGGCGCGGCGGGGCACCAGCAACAGACCCACGCTCTTGGCGCCGTCCGCGGGGGTGAAGCCGCCCGCCTCCTGACCGGAAGTAGTGCCGTCATAGAAGTCGTAAGCGGACTTCATGCGGCTGTCCGGCACGGGCAGAATGGCCACGCCGTTGAGGCTGGTGACCTGAGTGTGCAGTTCGCCCTTCTTGAACTCGTTCATCACCAGATGGCGGGAGATCTCGGGGCTGTCCTGCAAGGCTTTGAGCATACTGCCGTCCACAAAGGCCACCAGCTCCTCCTCATAGCCTACCGCATTCTGGGCCTTGGCGATGGCCTCACTGAGCATGGTGTAGGCCTCCTCAGCGGGGGTGCCGGTGACGGTCTGGGACTTGGTCACCGCCAGACCCGCCAACTTGGACAGCACGTAAGCGTCCACCTCGGGCACCACGCGGGTACGGACGAACTCGCCCATCACCTGACCCGCCAGATCGGCAATACCCGACTCGTCGCCATCCTCACGGTCCAGCTGGAAGGAGCGGCCGCGGTCCATGGTCAGGGTGAAGGGCTTAGCGGTAACCGCCACAGTACCACTGACAAAGCCGGTGTCGCGGTCATAGTCACCCAGACCCGAGATGTTCACCTCGGGGATCATTACGGTCTTGGTGCCCACGAACTTGCCGCGCAGGTTGTTGTCCGCCATAAAGCCGGTGACCGGCTTCTGCACCACGGCCTTATCCAGCTCGTCGGTCATTTTGATAGAAATGGATTCCAGATTCAAACTCATTAATACGTTCTTCCTTTCTCAAATTACAATGCAGAGCGGAACGCTCGGAGAAACGCGTCCTGCTCGGGTGGGGTGTGGGTGGCGCCGCGGGACAGACTGCCCGCACTGCGGGCACCGGCCTCCTGCTGCTTTTGCAGGGCGGCGGCCACCTTCTTCTCCTCCTGCCAGCGATGCCGCAGATAGGCATCCAGCAGAGGGATGCCCTCCTCGGCGGCGGTGTCCAGCACCCCGTCGGGCAGGGCGGCAGGGTCGGTGAGCTGAGGGAACTCGGCGGACAGGGCGATAAACTCCTCTGCCAGCCGTTCCGTGGCGTCCTCCACAGGCGCCGCGGTCTCCTCAGGGATCACCTCAGGGGTGGTGTCGGTTACGTTTGGTTCCATAGGTTACCCTCCTCGGTGAAATGTCAGCCCATCTCCTGCAACAGAGAATCCAGTCGGGGGACGTATCCTCTGGGCAGGCGGCTCAGGTACTGTTTCTTATCGATGACGCCGCTCTGATAGAGATTATCCAGCGTCTCGGCGGTGCGGGTCTCGCTGTAACGGTCTCCCTCCCCCGCCTCCACGCGAATATCCAGCAGCAGACGGCGGCAGGCGGCGCTGTCGAAGGGGGCGTACCAGACCCCCTGCTCCTCGCAGATCTTGAGGGCGCGGTCACCGTACATACCCATCCAGAACTCCGCCCAGATCCGCGCCACCTCCTCCACAAAGGTATAAAAGCGGTTCTGCATCATGGTGAGCGGCATCAGGGATGCCTCTCGCACCGCGATGATGGCGGAGGTGTTGGTGGGCTCCACGTCGCCCAGCAGGGTAGCGCTGACCCCTGCCTGGGTCATGGTATCCCGAATCAGTCCCTGCACGTTGGTGTCCAACTGGGCGGAGAAGGCGGGCGGGTCCACATACCGCACCGCCTCCCGCACCTCTTCACCGGTGCCGTAGACGGGGATCACCTGACCCGGGTCGTTGGTGATGGGCTGGGTGACCACGTCTCCATTAACCAGCATAATGGGCATACCCATCATCATACCCGCCCAAACAGCGGCGGACACGGTGCGGTTAATGGCGATCTGGTTGGGGATGAGATAGGGGATCTCGCTCTCACCGTAGCCTTGCTGGCGGCGCTCCTCCCAGCGGAATACCGCCAAGGGATAGAGGCGCAGCCCCATCTCCCAAGGAGCGCGCACCGTCACGTCGCCGCACACCTGCATAGCCTTGACGGTGGGGGTGCCGTCCTCTGCCCACTCCTTCCAGAAGCGGGTCAGCAGGGTGGCGTGACCCCCCTGCCCGTTGTCCTCATCCCCCACGATGCGTTGCCAGTCCCGACAGCCGGCAGCCTTGGCCTGACGGCGCAGGGCGGCCACGGGGCGACGCTGGGCGATGAGCAGGTAGGGCTGCTGCTGGATGTCCTCCACGGTGGGGTCCCCCAAATACACCTGCTCCACGTCCAGCACCTCGGCGGCAATGTCACCGCAGATGGGGGTGGTGGCGGCAGTGTCGGCATACTGCCCCGTCCGGATGCGGTCATCCCAATAGGTATACAGCACACCCGTGCCGCTGATGTAGGCGTTGCGCAGCACCCTCTGTTTGAGATAGTCCAGCCGCAGACGGGCGGCGGTGGTGGCGAAATAGTCGGTGAGGGCCGCCGCCATGGCCTGTGCCCCTGCCGTCGCCTGTAAAGGCGCCGGACTTTCTCCGCGCCGCAAAGCGGTGCGGTAGGCGCTCACCTGCTCCTGCACCGTGGCGGTCAGGGGCAGCCCATCCGCCTGAAAGCGCACCCCCACGGGGGCAGCGCCGACCACCGCCATTTTGTAGTCACCGATGCGCTTGATGACGTTGTACCGTACCAGAGGACGGCTGTCGCCGCAATGGGCGCCGTGCCACTGGTCGCCGGAATAGAACCGCTCGTTGATGCGGCTCTGCTCATACAGACCCCGCTCCCCCAGCTGCCGTTTATAGTCGGTGCCGCGTCGGTATTCCTCCTGCACCTGCTTGGGGGTCACGGCTGTTTTCTTACTGCTCATTCTGTTCCTCCTCTATGGGCATCTCCGTGCCGTCGTAATACAGAAAATTGCGGTTTTCCTGCCACGTGTGGGTGGCGGGCGGCACCGCAGGGGCGGCGATCAACGCCCCCTGCCGAGGGGCAGGCAGCCAGGTGAGCAAACACTGCACCACCGCTGCCGTCAATAAACCGCCCATATAGCCGATAAATAGCCACATATTCGTTACTCCTTTCATCCCTGCCATCCTGTGCGGGGCAGACCATAATGCCGCACCCGCTCCTCGCGGCGGGGCGAACGGGGCACATCTTCCATAGCGTAGCGCAGGGCATCCATCAGGTGGTTGTCCCGATCGCAGGGAATATTGCGCCACGCGCCATCTCGTCCCCCCGACTCCCACCGATAGGCGCCCAGCTCCGCCGCCGTGTGGACGCATCGGGGGTGCACCACCAATCGGTATTCCTGCAAGCGGGCAATGCCTGCCGCCACCGAATCCCGTCCCTTGCCCGCAGGACACAGGCGGGTCAGCCCCAGTCGCCGCAGGTCGTCGTTGGACTTAGGTTCGGCGCTGTCGGCGCGGATGCGCTCCTTCTGATACCCTTTGCGGCGGATCATGGCGGCGATATCCTCGTTGAGCATCCGCTTTTCGTAGTGCTCGTCGTAGATATACAGTCGTTTGGTTTGTTCCTCCACCGCCGCGGCGATGAAGGCGGTGGGGTCATTGGTGTAGCCGTAGTCCAGTCCGAAGATGTGCCGCATCCCCTCCCGCCGCAGGTCAGACAGTGGGAACGCCTCCACCTGCCAATTCTCGAATACCAAGCCCTCGCTGTGTCCCCACTCTCCCAGTCCCGCCACCGCGTACCGACGGGGGTTTTCCACCCGCATCCGCTCGTATACCGCCCGATCCGTGTCGTCCAGAAACTCGTTGCACCGATAATCGGTGGTGATGGCCAGCACCTGCGGATCGGAACGGTCAAAAAAGCGGCTTTTGAGCCAATGATTTCCATCCCACGGATTAAAGGTCACCGTGGTCTGCTTAAACAGAGGTGGCGGCACCTCGCCACGGGGCACCGACAGATCCAGCTTCTCAAAGTCCTCCTGCCGCCCGATCTCAAAGGCTTCCCCCACCCACACCCAGCACAGGTATCCCTGCTCCACAGTGGTGGAAGCCAGCTTCTCCACGTTGTCCAAACCGCGAAACAGCACCCGCTGTCCCGTGGGGAGATAGGTCAGCTCCATCGGCTCCTTGACGGCGCGCCACAGATGCTCCACCCCCAGACGGCGGATGGCCCACCGTAGCTGGGCGAAGGTGCTGTCCACGTGGGTGCGATAGACGTTGCGCACCACCAGCAGATTAGCCTTTGGATATTTCATCAGGTGGTAGATATACCATAGGGCGGTGGTGGTGGATTTCTTGCTTGCCTTACCGCCCTTGACCACCCGATAGCGGCTGCGGCAGTCCCAGAAGGCCCGATAGCCCCGTCCCACCACCTCCGGCAGGCAGACGATGTCCGCATCAAGCCTCCACATAGCGCCGCATCATCCGCATCGCCTCGCACAGTTCGTCCATTTCCTCCTCCAACAGAGCCACTCGCTTATCGTAGACGGTGATCTCCTTGGTCAGACGCTCGTGCCGCTCCCGCAGCTTCTGCAAGGATTGCTGATAGGTTTCCAAAAGTTGTTTCATTTCAGTCCGGAATAGCCTCCTCTCCCACAAAGATGACCGGCGCCATCGGAGCGTCGGCGTTGTCCTTAGCCGTCTTTTTGGGAGGGTCTCCCTCGTAGCCGGCGTGATTTTTCAGATATAGAATGTGCATATTGGGGCTGGTTCCCCTCCGCAGGGCGTGCTCCATCACGCTGGCGGTGGCCTCGCCTCCCGCTCGACGGATGGCGGCGATCTTCGCTTTGGCACTGCGGGTGGTGCCCTCGGTTTCCCCCTGCAAAATGCGGCAGAACTGCCCCAGCTCCATATCGATTTCCGCCGCCAGACGCTCCACGGTCAGGGGCACCTCCTGCGCCGCGGCGTAGGCTTTGGCTCGCTGGATGGCCGCCTCAATGTCCGCCAGCCGCCGTTTTTCCAGTGGTGTATCGTGCATGGTATCCTCCGTTTTCGGTGTTCAAATGAAATGCATTCCGTTGTCTCTTCGACGGCCTCCTCGCGTGGCATTTGCCGTGCAAATGACAGAGGAAAGGTCGATTTTTCAAAAAAGTGCAAAAGAAAAAGCCCTCGGCTCAGAATCGCTCTCCCAATTCCACCAGTACGCAGGGCTGCCAGCCCTCATGCCCCTCCCACATACGGGATGGGACGACCCGCAGGCCGTCGCAGTAGTCCTCGGTCTCCATGGGCTGTCGCCCATCGTACCGAAAGATCACCGGTGTTTCGAGAGGCATCTCCTGAGCCAAGCGCTGCCAATCGCCCAGCGTCACAGTCGTCACCTCGATATGAATTTTCATTGCAGACGGATTTGTCCGTCCCTTACTCACAACCGCCCTCCACAACGACGGTGTTTCTCGAAAACGAACATTTGTTCGTTCTATATATTATTGTAGACCCTATTTCGGGAGTTGTCAAGTGGTTTTGTGAAACTTTTCCTTTTCGACCATTTCTTTCCTTTTTCTTGACTTTGTGTGTCTACCGTGTTAGACTATACAAAAAAACAGCAAAGGAGCCTCCCCTATGAAGAACGCATTTGCCATCAATAATACCGTAGAGTCGGCGCCTGTTGCTCCGGCGGATGCCTTTCTGAAAGGCAAGATCAACGCCGCTCTGTCGCAGCAGATCAACGAGGAATTTGACGGAGCGATCAAGAAAGTGGTCCTTCGTTTTCGCTCCGTTCCTCACTTTATCGGTATGGGCGTATCCGCGCTGGTGGTGGCGGTATGCTCCGCTATGTTGGAGGAGTCGGAGCAATTTTCCTTGCCCTGGCTTTTCGGTGCCATCATCGGTATGGTGGCGTTGTTTCTCGTTGTGTGGTCCTATAATCGGCATATTTCCACTGACAGCGATGAATCCCAACTGAATATGGCGCAAGCGGAGGAGTACGGCACTATGACCCGCCGTGAGCTGGGAATCCCCGATACCGCCGCCGACTTGGACGTGCTGGGATATTTCTATGAGGTGAGCAAAGGCAAAGAGAAGCGCACGCGTATGGATAATGAGGATTATGACGCCTTGGATATGTATGTCTTTATAGAAGATGGGCACTTGATGTTAGCGGACGGAGAGTGTCTCTACGCCTTCCCCTTGTCCTCCATCACCGCCGTTCGCCGTCAGGAGCAGAAAACCCGCATCTTCTGCTGGAATAAGGACACCATGCCCAATCAGGAGCCTTATAAGTCCTATCGGATCAAGTATGATGAAGAGAACGACGTATTCACCGTCCGCTGCGTGTATGCACTGGAACTGGCCGCATCCGACTGTGAAATACTGGTGCCGGATTACGAGTGGGAGCTCACCCTGCAGTCTATGCTGGGTCTGCCGGTCACCGAGGCGTAAAGCAACCCCCCTTGCCACCACGGCAAGGGGGTCGGTTTTTGGGGAACCAATGTTGGTCTCGTAGAGACAGGTGTCCTCACCTGTCCGAGAAGATTATACGTGCCTACGTACAACGGCGACATTCGGCTATCCCCTACCACCTTCAAATCGTGACCGTAGGGGCGGATACCATCCGCCCGCTTCGTAGGGACAGGTGTCCTCACCTGTCCGCACAAAAAGAAAAGAGACCATCCAAAAGGATGATCTCTCTTTGTGTTGGCACCTACCTATCTTACCGGTGCCGCTGCGACGTTCGGCTGCCGCCGAAGTCGGTCAAATACGTCTTGGCGGTTTAAACAACCGCCACTTGACTGCGTCAAGCCGTCGTATTTGCGCGCGTGGACTATTCCTCCTTCTGCCGTGTTCGGGATGAGCAACGCTTGCGAGCGCCGCCTGTGGCGGATGCAGCGAGCAAGGGTTGGCGCCGCGGTCGAAATACGGCGAGCGATAGCGAGATAACCGTATTTCGGGTACCGCAAGAGTAGGGTGTAACCCGTTCCCATCCGCACAAAAAACAAACCTCCACGGATTTCTCCGCGGAGGTCGTTTGTGTTGGCACCTACCTATCTTACCGGGCCGCTTCCAGCCAAGTATTGTCGGCACGAGTGAGCTTAACTGCCGTGTTCGGGATGGGAACGGGTGTACCCTCACCGTCATCAGCACCAACTATTGAGGCAGAACCCTCAGAACTGAATAAAGAGACCGGAACAGAAGTGAGAAGAACCAAGTTGTGGGTGGCGGGCATCACACCGCGCCCCACCAAAAAACATTCGATTTCATCGTCGAATTTGTAGGTCAAGCCCTCGATCTATTAGTACTGCCAAGCTAAAAGTGTC
>JAZNJO010000064.1:0-7747 GCA_045578085.1 Acutalibacteraceae bacterium
GCAGAGGCCCTTTTTACATAGTTTTATTTAACCCAAACGCCGGAAGCGTTAAAGGTGTATTTAGTGCTGCCAATGGTCAAGGTGGTATTCGCCACCATATAGCCTTCGGCATCGAGATAATACCAATTGCCGCCATCCTGAACCCACGCACTCTTAGTCATAGAGCCGTTCTCGCCCAGCCAGATCCAGCCGCGGCTGTCCTTCTTCCAGCAATTGGTAACCGCATAGCCGTTGGCACCCACATAGCACCAACCCTTAGAATCCTTACACCATGCATTGGTCAGCATGGCGCCATTGGAACCAAGATAGACCCAGCCCACCGAATCCTTCTTCCACGCGTTGGTCACCATATAGCCGTTCACATCCAGATAGTACCACTTACCGTCGGTCTTGACCCAGGCAGATTTGGTCATGGAACCGCTGCCATTCAGGTAGCACCAACCCACGGAATCCTTCTTCCACGTATTGGTGACCGCATAACCGTCGGCACCCACGTAACACCAGCCGACGCTATCCTTGACCCACTTATTGGTAGCCATACGGCCGTCCTTATCCAAGTAGCACCAACCCTTGGAGTCTTTTTTCCACGTGTTGGTCACGCAATAGCCGTTAGCGCCCACATAGCACCAACCGACACTATCCTTGATCCACATGTTGGTGGCCATCTTACCGCTCTCTGTAAGGTAGCACCAGCCGTTGCCGTCCTTGCGCCACTGATTGGATACCATATATCCGCTTTCGTCCAAATAATACCAGCCGCCATCGGACTTGATCCATTTGGAGATCGCCGGATAGTGATTCTGATAGTACATCCAGCCATCCTCGGTCTCATGCCAGCCAAAGAAATCATCCTCGTAAGCACTCCCATTTTCCGCCTCGAAGAATCGGATATTATCCAGCCACGCCGCACCGCCGTCGTCAACAACAATGATACCGATACGCGTGAATGCATCCGTATTAAACGCCATCACCACCGAAAACCAATCCTCGCCGAAGAAGTCTGTGTTAAAATCAAACTCCACGATGGATTGAGGACCGTTCTTTCTGCCGTTTACCAAACCTATGCGCCCGGCGCCATTTTCCAGCACCTTGATATCCGCTGAGAATATATAGTTGGTGTTGGGCTTGACGTCGATCCACTTGGTGTAATAAAAACCCCAAGTCTCCTCCGAAGCGGTATACTGCATAACTCCGCCATGCTCCGAGCCGGAGTCTACCATTTGCAAAAATCCGTTTTTCCACGCGATACCCGTCTGCCAATAATCGGAGTCGGCATCTTCCATATTCACGTTCTCCGTCAGACTATCCTCAGGATCGCAGGAACTGTACGCAAAATCAAAATACGGCTTTGCGCTGGCTCGCAGGTTGGGACTCACATACTTTACGCCTTCCGTATTCTTATACAAGGCAAGATCGTCCACCCACATCTTGGAGGAATAACCGCAGAGGGCAATAGATATCTGAGTATGCTCACCACTGTTGAATACGATTGAGCGCAGGTGCCATTCATTATCCCAAGAAGTAGGATAAATCTGCTGATTCAAGCGGGAGGAACGAGCATAATCCCGATAATACTCCCAATAAACCATATATTTACCCGTATCGGGGTCAACGACACCGATACTGCTGTGCGCCTTGTTATCGTCCGCCATATAGGCGCCCTTGACCCACGTGGAGAATACGTAATCCGTATTAGGCTCCACATCCACCGTGAAGGAATACCAGGTTTCTTCGTCTGTGGCAGAGGTATCAAAGAACAGACTCTTGTTGCCGCAACGAGTAGTAGTGTCCTCTACCACCTTGACACCGGTATGCAAAAATACATCGTTGTTCCATTGACCGCCTTCAGCATCCTCGAAGCTACTGTTGATAATCAGATTGGCCTCCGCTGTAATCGGTCGATTGTTTACTGCACCGAAATTGATGATTTTTGCCACATCCTTGGTCACGCGGGGAAGTTTATCTTTACCGATGTCACTCACTTGTACACCGGAGGGAACAAATTCCCGCTTATGCGCGCGATCCGCACCTGCTTTATTGGAGGGCATCGACTCCACTTCATTACCCTTGCCGTCCCGCACCACAATTTTATACATATAGCCGGATTTTGGCGCGGTTATATCCGTATAGACGCCCTTACCATCCTTATCAGTATACAGCGCAGGATCCACATTATCCAACAGCTTCTCCCAGGTTTTGCCATCGTCGGTGGAACGAAGCAGATCCATCGCGCTAGCCTGTCGGGCCGGGATCCACTGAACCTTACCACTGCCGTCGTTGCAGAATAGACTGGGTGTATCCAGCACCGTCTCCACACCTCGATACTCGTTGCGATAATCGGTCATATAATAATACAGGTCATACACGGTAGAGCGGAAATCTGTTTCGCTTTTTCCACCCTTTTTCTGCAAATAATGGGCACCGTCAAAATTATCCGGTAGGAAGCACCACTGAAAACCGCCCACGTAACCTTCCTTCATCATATTCTTTCGGAAATTGATAAGAGTCTGCGTGTATGCATCTTCACTGAGCTTACTGGCATCCGGATGGTTATACTCTGCCAAAATCATCGGCGAGTCCACCTGATAATTGGCCATTGGGGATACATTGCCGCCGGCATCATAGCGGTTGCGGCCGGCCAGATCCAAATTAAGAGGGCCGTGCAGAGACAGGTTGTCCGAGTTGGCAGCCATAGTACGGGGCACACTCGGCAGTTCTTCCATAACCACTTCGTTGATAGCCGACAAGAAATAGGCATATTTCTCTTGCGTAGTGCCGTAATGAGCGCGATCTCCATCAAAGTGGTTGCCGATATCGCTATCGTTAATCTCGTTCTCCGGCTCATCGGCGATAGCCACCATCGCCACCACGTCAGGATACTCCGCCAATACCTTACACAGAGGGCGAACAAACCGCTCGGCATAGTGATCCGCCACCTGAGGATTCGCGATCATCTGGGTGATACGATGCCACCCATCTATGCCGTGATACTGAGGGCCGGACGAACTGTGGAAATACACCGTCCACAATATGGGCATCTTCACCTCACGGAAAATATCCAGCAGGCGACGAACGTTGACCAGATAATCCTCTTTAATGCCCACCACGTCAAAATTATCGTCAAAAACCACACCTTCTGCAAAGGCAGAGCCCGCATAAGCCACCATATTGTAGCCCATCGCTTTTAGGTTATACACACTACGATAAACTAGGTCCGCTCCCTTCACATCGATTGCAGCTTCGCTCCACTGCGCCCCGTAATACAGAGCCATAGTGTCGTTAGCTGTCAAGTTGGCACCACCGCTGCCATTAAACAGCCATGGGTACCAAATACCGTCCAGAAAGCCGTCTCGTTCCATAATCTGTTCCAACAGGGTCTTCTCTTCGTGCCAGGGAAGCACACCGTCCTTGGCCGCAAAAGTCGGCAGTCCCACGCTCAGAAGAAGCGCCGCGACACAAAGAAAGGCCATCCATTTTTTGAACATTTCAAACTCACACTCCTTTGTTTCAATATACTTTATCTCCCCTTTATCTGTCAAGAAAAAAATGCAGCGGCAAACAAGGTTTGCCGCCGCATTCCACTAGATCATTGCACCATTTCTGTCAAAACTGTAAACAACGCCGTCGATCATCAGAATCGTATCGAATACCATATAGCCTTCGTTGTTGAGATAATACCATTTGCCGTCGATCCGAATCCAGTCTTGCACCAACATACGGCCGCTCTGATCCAGATAACACCAACCTTTTGAGTCCTTCTTCCAGCTGTTGGTGACGCAGTAGCCGTTCGCATCCACGTAGCACCAACCCACGGAATCCTTGACCCATTTGTTAACCGCCATCCGACCGCTTTGATCCAGATAGACCCAACCCTTGGAGTCCTTCATCCATTTGTTGGTGACGCAATAACCATCACCGCCCACGTAGCACCAACCAACGCTATCCTTGATCCATCGGTTGGTCGCCATCCGACCATCTTTATCCAAATAACACCAACCCGCAGAATCCTTGACCCACTTGTTGGTGACACAGTAGCCGTTAGCGCCCACGTAGCACCAACCCACAGAATCCTTGACCCATTTATTGGTGGCCATTCTTCCCGAATCGGTCAGATAGACCCACCCCAAGCTGTCACGACGCCACTGATTGACTTGCATATAGCCACCCTTGGCCAAGTAGTACCATCCGCCGCCGTCGTGGAGCCACTGACTTTCCAGCACATAGCCAGCCTTATCCTGATAGATCCAGCCGATGCCATCGTGCGCCCAGCCATTGGATACACAATAACCATCCTTACCGATATACCGCCATTTGGATCCGTCACGACGCCACACGTCGGCAACCTTCTTACCCTGAGAATAGTAACACCACTTGCCGTCCTCCAAGGTCCAGCCTCTATATCGTTCCACGAACTCATCATCACCCTCGACGGCCTTCTCCGCTTCAAACAGACGAATGTTATCAAAGAGGGCTTTCCCTCCTTTATCCAGCACCGCAAAACCCACGCGGGTGATACCGCGGGTGTTGAAACCAAAGTACATAGAGAACCATTCACCCTCGAAGTCGTCTATGAGCATCATATCCAGATACGGAACAGGGCCACTCAGCTTATCCGCTAACAGTTTCACTCGGCCCACGCCGTCTTCGAGTATTCTTATGTCCATGGAGAATATATACTCTGTGTTGGGCTTAACATCGATCCATTTAATATAGTGAATACCGTTAGAGGATTCATTACCGGTATATTTAAGGGACGTTCCATACTCAAAAGGCTGCTCTTCCATACTCATAAAGCCCTGATTCCAACCGCCACCGGACTGCCAAAAGTCCGAACCCGCATCGTCCATACGGATATTCTCCGTCAGGGAATGCTCATCCGCACAGTAATCGTCCTCCACAATATAATAGTAAACGGCTGTCGACATATTCTCGCTGAGATAGTGCTGTCCATCCGCGGTCTTATACAGCGCCAGACCGTCCACCCACATCTGACTGGCGCGACCCAGCAGGCCGATGGTGATACTGGTCTGACTGTTGCTGTTGAACTTCACACTGCGCAACGACCAACGATTATCCCAAGCCCTGGGACGAATCTGCTGATAGTCACGCGAAGCGCGACCGTTGATCTCCGGTTGTACCATAAACTTACCGGTACGGGGATTAATCACGCCGATGCTGGCAGCAAAGCGGTTATCCTCGCTGATATAGGCGCCTTTAACCCACGTAGAGAACACATACTCCGTGTTGGGCTGTACGTCCACGGTGAAGGTGTACCAGCGATACTCATCCACGTCGGAGGAGTCAAAGAACAGGGAGTAATCGCCCTCAGGGGCAGTGGCATCTTTCACCACGCGCACCCCATCCTTTTGGAAAGCACTGGTATTCCATTGGCCGCCGCCGTCGTTCTCAAAGCTGCCGTTTTGGATCCGATTCACTGCGTCGTTCATAGGGCGGTCGTTCCATTCACCGAATTGGATAAGAGAAATATTCGGTGCGCCGGCAACCACCTCTCTTGCCGCAGGCACTTGGGGACGATTAATGGTCTCCACATTGATCTTTACATTCTCTTGCACGTAGGCCGCCGCATCCATTGGGTGGTTGGATACCGACTCAGCGGTGTTTCCCGCGGCATCCCGTACTACCAATTTGTAGATCGTGCTGTACGATATGGCACCGTCACTATAAGAGCACTTGTTTCCTTTTCGGTAATCCTCCTGATCCACGTTTTCCAACACCATTTTCCAGTTCCTTCCACCATCAATGGAGCGAAGCAGATCCATAGACACCGCTTGACGAGAAGGTATCCATTCGATGGTGTCCGCTCCACTCACATAGAAGAAGGTGGCCGCATCCAACGGAGATTCTTCCTCCCAATGGGTGTACCGACTGTCCAAAATATGCTCCCGCAGACGGAAGGCATACTCGCGGAAATCCGTAACGGTCGCCGCGTCCTTTGCCAGCAAATCGTGAGTGCTACCCTTGCCGTTGGGTTGCCAACACCACAGGAAACCGCCGTGCCACCCCTTCTCCCGCATGTTTTTTCGAAAATTGAGGTGAGCAGTGAGATATTCCTGCTCGGAAAGGCCGGTGCCGTCACCTATGTTATACTCGGTCATCAGCATCGGTGCGGTAGTGTAAAAATACTCCATAGGGTCACAGTTACCGTTGTTGTCATAGCGGTTGCGTCCCATCACGTCCAGTTCCAACTCGCTGTAAGTAGCCAGATCGTCAAAGTTGGCCGCCACCGTACGGGCGATACCGGGCAGTTCCTCCTTGACTACATCATTCATAGCGGTCACCAGACGCAGCATATCCTCCTTAGTCACGCCGTACGCTACGCCGTGGGAGGTTCCGGAGGTCTTGTTACCGATAGCGGTATCGTTCATCTCGTTCTCGATCTCATCGGTGAGCGCAATCAGTGCCACCACGTCAGGAAACTCTGCCAACACCTTGCACAGGGGACGGACGAACCGTTCAGCATAATGCTCGGTGACGGTGGGATTGGAATACATCTGGGTCATCATCGTCCAAGCATCGAATCCGTAATAATCGTCTGCCGAGGAGGAGTGGAACAAGATGTTCCACATCACCGGCATACCGATCTGACGACACATCTCCAACAAACGGCGAATGTTAGCCAGATAATCCTCTTTAATGCCCAACACGTCGCCGTTTTCATCCATAACGACGCCCTCGGCGTAAGGGGAACCGGCATAGGCCAGCATATTATATCCCATCGCTTTCAGATTATAGATCTCTTTATAGATCCTGTTGGCGCCGTAAGCATCAATACCCACGGAGTCAAAGCCGTACCAGCGATTATCGATCCAAGTCTGCGCGGTCTCGTTGGCGGTGAGACCCGAGCCCAGATAATTATGGGTAAACCAAGGGTACCACACACCCTCGATGAAGCCGTCTCGCTCCAGGATCTGCTGATACAACGTTTTCTCCTGTACCGCAGGCTCCTCGGCAGATGCAGGAAGCACCCCCGTCAGTCCTACCAACAGAGCCAAAACACTCAGAAAAGACAGCAATTTGAAATGAGGTTTGTGCATACGATCACACTCCTTCTTACAAGGTGATTATAGCGTAAACTCCCAACCTTCGTCAAGTCCTCGCAACAGCACAAGAAAACAAAAAAGCCACCCGAGTGACAGATATTCAACAGGAGATTGCAAGCATCGTAAAACCCATGGATATTAAGATTTTGGTTACACTGTCTTGTACGATGTGTCCGGATCTGGTAGTGGCCACCCAGCGAATCGCCGCTGCCAATCCCAACGTGACAGCGCATGTGTACGACATTCGCCATTTTGACGGTCTGAAAAATCATTACAAGGTAATGAGCGTGCCTTGCATGGTGATCAACGATGAAGATGTGTCCTTTGGGAAAAAGAATATCCGTCAAGTTTTGGATTTGCTATATGAAATGTGAATTATCGTCCAATATACTGCAAGCATTTACACCCATGTTGATGATGCGACAAAAGAATGCGGCTATATTACAAGATGAATTCACAACGGAAACGTTGGTTTCATAAAAAGCACAGAGCGCAGAAAAATCAATCGGTCTTTCTGCGCTCTTTTTTTATTTGTATAATAGGTGCGCGGTCTTCTGCGGGGGGCACATTAGGGGGCATATAGTACTCGAAAACATGCAATATTTTACGGTAAAGTGTAGTTTTGGCACTCTGGAATCTCGACACAAAAAAGTCCGAAAAGCCCAGTAAAATCAGGGCTTTTCGGA